>URYT01000030.1 GCA_900552185.1 uncultured Collinsella sp.
GAGAGGCAAGGCCCTGCGCCCGGCCCCTCGGTTTCGTGACGACTCGGCCGTTCGGGTCAGGTGGGGCTGAATGGAATTTGGTGAATGAGGGCGCCGTTGGCGCCCTCATTTTTGTGGATGTGGTAAATGGGCTGTCCCTTTGTTGGCTCTTTACTGGTGCTGGGAACGCCAAGCGGTGGGGGTGGTGCCGGTGTATTGTTTGAAGGCTTGGGCGAAGGCGGCCTGCTGAGGGTAGTCGAGCCGCTCTGCCACCTGCGCTATCGTAAGCGAGCTATCTGCCAAAAGCTCCTGCGCCCGCTCCATGCGGCGCCTTCGTATGTAGGCACCCAGGGACTCGCCGGTTTGGGCCTTAAAGGTGGCGCACAGTTTGGATCGGCACGTGAAGAGTCTCTCGGCCACCTCCTGGATGCTCACATGTCTGCCCTTGTCGAGCGAGCGCTCTACAAGGGCAGACGCTTCCTTGGCTATCGTCACGCTGGCGTGCGTGCCCGTCGCCCGTTGCGCCTGTCTCTGGGCCGCATGCGAACAGGCGAGCTCGGCGACCATGGTCTCCACGATGCCTTGCATATAGACGTGCCCGCCTACGGTGCGGGCGCGGTTCTCGTTAATCCGGCGCAGCGTGTGGCAGATGGCAGACGCCGCTTCCTCGTGCCACGGCTCGGCAAACGCCTCAAAGATTCCCGCGAATTCGGTGGGATAGCGGTGCTCCAGTTCGTCAAAATATCCAGGCAAAAAGAGCACCGAGCGCGAGTGGTAGAGTTGCCCTGCAAACAGTGGGCTTAATTCCTCGCCACAGTTATCTTGGATAAAGCTGCAAACGGCATTGTTTGGCCACGGTCCATGCAAGAGTGTAAGGTTCGCAGGCGTTATGCCAGCCTCGGGCATGCATGTAAGTGTGGGCGCGCTGACTTCGCTCACGCAGGCGTATGGCTCAGGTGTGTATTCGGTCAGGTACATATCGTGCGTCGGGGTAATGAAATGCTCTATGACGATGCAGGTGGGGGAGAGGGGCATGATCCATGCGCGTCCGTGCGCCCGATCATTTGCCATCTCGCCGGTAAAGACGGCGCCCTTGCCGGAAAGCTCCAGGCCAAACTGCTCAAACTGTGGTGCGTAGAGCTCGGTTATGTTGGTCGCGGCCCGATGCATTTTCGAAAGCGTCCCCTTCCTTTGCAGAAACATCCACGCCTGGCTCGATTGTGTGCCTTGGCTAACATATCAATGATAAGTTGATTACGGTTAACTCTCAAGCCGTTAGAAAGGAATCTCATGGCAAAGGGATCAAAAAGGGAAGGCGGCGGTATCGGCGAGCTACTTGCATATGCCGGCGACCGTAAATTCCTAACGTATTTGGGCATGGCGCTCTCGGCGCTCTCGCAGCTGCTGGGCTTTGGCCCGTACGTGTGCATCTGGTTTGTCGCGCGAGACCTGATCGCTGTGGCGCCTAACTGGAGCGAAGCCACCGATATCGCGATGTATGGCTGGTGGGCCGTGGGTTTTGCCCTGGCAAGCATCGTAGTGTATTTCGCAGGCCTCATGTGCACGCACCTGTCTGCGTTTCGCTGCGCGTCCAATATCCGCAAGACTGCGAGCGAGCACCTGCTCAAGCTGCCGCTTGGCTACTTTGACACGCACGCCACCGGTGAGCTGCGCCGTATTGTAGACGGATGTGCCGCCTCCACCGAGACCCTGCTCGCGCACATGCTGCCCGATATCGCCGGCGCCACCGCCATGGTCGCCGGTCTGCTCGTGCTGCTTTTCGCCCTCGATTGGCGCTTGGGCGCGGCATGCCTTATCTCGGTTGTCGTTTCGTTTGGCGCCATGGCCACCATGATGGGCGGCAAGGGCGCCGAGTTTATGAAGGCCTACATGGGAGCGCTGGTCAAGATGAACAAGACCGGCACCGAATACGTACGCGGTATTCCCGTGGTCAAGGTGTTTCAGCAGACGGTCTACTCCTTTAAGGCCTTCCACGATGCGATTGCCGAATACGCCGATATGGCACAAAACTATTCGGGCACGTTCTGCCGAGGCCCGCAGGTACTCAACCTTACGGCGCTCAATGGTCTTGTGGCATTCCTGCTGCCCGTGGCGTTGCTGTTGGCACCGGGCGAGACGGACTTCGCGCATTTTATGGCAAACTTCACGTTTTACGCGATATTTTCGGCCGTGGTACCGACGGCCATGACCAAGCTCATGTTTGTGGGCGAGGCCTCTCAGATGAGTGCCGATTCGCTGGCTCGCATCCGAAGCGTCATGGATTCCAAGCAGCTCTCCGTGCCCGCCCAACCCAAGCACCCTGCCGGCAACGACGTGCGATTTGAGGATGTGAGCTTTACCTATGAGGGCGCCGAGGCGCCTGCCGTCAACCATGTGAGTTTTAGCGTTTCCGCGGGGAGCACCCTCGCCCTGGTGGGTCCTTCGGGCGGCGGTAAGTCAACCTGCGCAAGCCTGATCCCGCGTTTTTGGGATGTTTCCTCGGGTCGAGTGCTCGTAGGCGGTGTGGACGTTCGCGATATGGATCCACACGAGCTTATGGACCAGGTCGCCTTCGTGTTCCAGACCAACCAGCTGTTCCGGCAAACACTTGCCGATAACGTGCGCGCCTCCAAGCCCACGGCCACTGATGACGAAGTACGTGCGGCCCTCTCCGCAGCTCAGTGCGACGACATTGTGGCCAAGCTCCCACAGGGCATCAACACCATGCTCGGCGCCGGCGGAGCATATCTTTCGGGCGGCGAGGTCCAGCGCGTGGCACTCGCCCGCGCGATCCTTAAAGACGCGCCTATCGTGGTGCTCGATGAGGCCACGGCGTTTGCCGACCCCGAGAACGAGGCGCTCATCCAGCGCGCCTTTAGCAAGCTGGCGGCGGGTCGCACGGTCATTATGATTGCGCATCGGCTTTCGACCGTGGTGGGCGCAGACCAAATCGTGGTGCTTAACCAGGGCAGCGTGCAGGAGTCGGGTACCCATGCCGAGTTGCTGTCCCAAAATGGCCTGTATGCCAAGATGTGGGCTGAGTACGAGCAGGCCGCGAGTTGGAAAATCACTGCTACGACCGCGGATACCGCCGTCGCGAAGGGAGGCGAGGCCTAAATGTTCGCCTCATTCCAAAAGAAGTATTTCCTATCCGATAAAGGCATCGCCGGCGTAAAACGCGGTGTCTTCTGGACCGCGCTCACCAATCTTATTACCATGGCCGGCATGAGCTTTTTATTCCTGGTTATGGCCGGCTTTGTCGAGCATCTCGCCAGCGGGGCTGACCTGCCGGATGCCCTGCCGATCGTGGGCGGCCTCCTGGTCTTTTTCGTGTTGCTCTTTGCCTCTAACTGGCAGCAGTATTACTACACCTACTGCATCTTTTACGAGGAGTGCGGCAAGCAGCGTATGGAGATCGCCGAGCGCTTGCGCAAACTGCCGCTGTCGTTTTTTGGTCGTCGTGATCTGGCCGATTTAACCGAGACCATCATGGGTGACGTCCAGGTCATGGAGCACGCCTACAGCCATGTGCTGGGAGAACTCTGGGGCGCCATCATCGCAAGTGCCATCGTGTTCGTGTCGTCGCTGTTCTTTTGCTGGCAGCTGGCGGTCGCGGCGTTTTGGAGCATTCCCGTGGCCTTTGCCGTGCTGTATCTGACACGCGGCCCCATGACCCCGGTGTTCGACCGCGTGCGCGCCGAGAAGGTCAAGGTCACCGAGGCGATCCAGGAGACGCTCGACTGCGTGCGCGAAATCCGCGCCACCAACCAGGAGGCCCATTATCTTGAGGGGCTCAACGCCGTGATCGATGCCGAGGAGCGCGAGACCACCAAGGGCGAGCTCGTCAACGGGCTTCTGGTCAACTCCGCCTTCTCCATTCTGCGTCTGGGCATTGCCACCACTCTGGTCACGGGCGCCACGATGGTCGCCTCCGGGCAGGTCGACTTTTTGGTGATGTTTGCCTTCCTGCTTATGGTGAGCCGTATCTACGCGCCGTTTGATCAGGCCCTTATGCTCGTGTCGGAGCTGTTTGTCGCCGAGTCGTCTGCCAAGCGCATGCGTTCCATCATGGAAGAGCCTGTGGCGCGGGGCAGCGAGAAATTTGAGCCCGTGGGCCACGATGTGGTGTTCGATCACGTGGCATTTGGCTATGGTGCGGGCGAGGACGGCCGCGCCGGCGAGAAAGTCCTTACCGATGTGAGCTTTACCGCCAAGGAAGGCGAAGTTACGGCGCTGGTCGGTCCTTCGGGTTCCGGTAAGTCTACGGTGAGCCGCCTGGCCGCGCGCTTTTGGGACGCCACTTCCGGCAAGGTGAGCGTGGGCGGTGTGGACGTGGCGAGCGTCGACCCCGAGGTCCTTCTGCGCGATTACGCGATCGTCTTCCAGGACGTGCTGCTCTTCGACGACACGGTGATGGGCAACATCCGCCTTGGCCGCCGTGATGCCACCGATGAGGAAGTGCTTGCGGCTGCGCGTGCCGCCAACTGCGACGAGTTTGTGAGCCGCATGCCGCAGGGCTATGACACCATGATCGGCGAGAACGGCTCCAAGCTGTCCGGCGGCGAGCGCCAGCGCATCTCCATCGCCCGCGCGCTGCTCAAAGACGCGCCTATCGTGCTGTTGGACGAGGCGACAGCGAGCTTGGATGTGGAGAACGAGACCGTAGTTCAGCAGGCGCTCTCCCGTCTGCTTGCAGGCAAGACGGTTATCGTTATTGCCCACCGTATGCGTACGGTGGAAAATGCCGACAAAATCGTTGTGCTCAAGGATGGTGTGGTTGCCGAGCAGGGCACTCCGGCGCAGCTCAAGGCGGCAGGTGGAGAATTCGCCCGCATGGTTGCGCTGCAAAAGGAAGCGGCTGCCTGGCAGCTGTAGGAAAGAGGTAAAGAGGTCGTCCCCTTGTCATGTATTCGAGGCTGTGGAAATCGAAGGTGAATGGTTTCCCCAGAAGTGAACGACCTTATTTGGACCCCTGAAGCATCGACACTTTTGGGACTTTGTTTCCTGTGAATTTGTCGAGTTTTTCCTGCGGTTTTGCTGGCAAAAAATGCGGATGCTTCGGGGGCCCAATTTTGCTCGTTCACTTCGCAAAAAAGTATTCACCTTTGATTCGCAAGGGCGGGGGCGGATTCCCCTTGGGGTGCGGATTTGCGTCGTGGTGGGTGAACCGCCGAGTACCGGGCGGTCTAGATCGTATATTTTCCAAAAGTTAGCCGTTGTTGACCCCAATAGTTATACTAAACTAGTCTCAAAAGCGTGCTCGAGCAAACTAATGAACTCGGGTGCTAAGGCACCATGCCGCGCTTGTGCGGCAAAAGGGAGAAGCAACATGAAGAAGTCGACGTTTAACACCCTGCTTGTCGGTGGCGGTTTTCTGCTTGGTACGGCCGGCATCAAGCTGCTCACCAGCGCTCCGGTAAAGAACGCCTGCGTGCAGGGCATTGCGTGCGGTATGCGCGTCAAGAACGGCTACCAGGACATGGTCGAGCAGGCCAAGGCCGAGGTCGACGATATGGTTGCCGAGGCTGCCTACATCACCCAGAGCGAGGCCGCTGCGGACAAGGCAGCCGAGTAGCACTCCAGGCATAAACAATGAGATTCTCGATTATTAGCGAGATCCCCGGCAGGACCCGTCTTCAATTGGCGGGTCCTGTGCCAGAGAGCGATCTCGATGCACTTCTTAAGCTCAGCGGCGACATCGACGGCGTGCACAAGGTGTGTGTCTACGGCCGTATTGGCCAGATGGCGCTCGAATATGACGAGCAGCGTCGCACGGCCGTGCTCGATGCCCTGGGTGCACTCGATGCTCAAGCTATCGCCGATGCCAAGTCGGGTTACGTGATGCAACTCGAGCCGCGCAGGCACAAACTCGTTATGGATCTTGCCACACTTATCGGCGCCCACTACGCGCGCCGCTGGTTCCTGCCTACGCCGCTGCGTGCCATCTTTGTCGTGGCCGGTTACATGACCTTTTTGCGCGCCGCCCTCCGTGAGCTCGCGCAGCCGCGCCTGACCGTTCCCGTGCTCGACGCTTCGGCTATCGGCATTTCGTTCGTCAAACGTGATTTCGACACCGCGGGCCAGACGATGTTCCTGCTCAACGTGGGCGAGCTGCTCGAGGACTACACCCGCGCCATGAGCGAAAACGAGCTCATAAACTCGCTGCTCGACGTGCCCGATAAGGCGCAAAAAGTGGTCGGTGACACCGAGGTAAGCGTTGCCGCGACCGAGCTTGAGCCCGGCGATCTGGTCGCCGTGCGCACTGGCATGTCCATTTGCATCGACGGTGTTGTCGAGCAGGGGAGCGCTATGGTCAACCAGGCGACCCTGACCGGCGAGCCGCTGGCCGTCGAGCGTAGCGTGGGCGACGACGTGTTCGCCGGTACCGTCGTGGAAGACGGCGGCATCTTGGTGCGCGTGCGCGCCAATACGGCGCAAACCAAACTGCGCTCAATCGTCTCGCTCGTGCAGACGGCCGACTCGCTCAAGTCCGAGGGCCAGTCGCATATGGAGGACCTTGCCAACAAGATCGTCCCGTGGAACTTCCTGCTCGCGGGCCTGGTTGCGCTTACCACCCGCAGCCTCATCAAGACCTCAGCGGCGCTGATGGTCGACTACTCGTGCGCACTCAAGCTCACGGGTTCTGTCGCCGTCATGACTGCCATGAGCGATGCTGCCAAGATGGGCGTCATGGTCAAGGGCGCGAAGTACTTTGAGTCGTTTGCCAAGGCTGACACCATTGTGTTTGATAAGACCGGCACGCTTACCGAGGCGCAGCCGCGTCTTGCCTGCGTGCTCACCACCGATGGCTGGAGCGAGGACGAGGTTCTGCGCCTTTCCGCCTGCTTGGAGGAGCATTTTCCGCATCCGGTGGCGCGCGCTGTGGTCAACGCCGCCCGCGAGCGCGGGCTCGAGCACCGCGAGCGTCACGCTGCGGTCGAGTATATTGTGGCGCACGGCATCGCTTCGTCCATTGAAGGGCGTCGCGCCATCATCGGTTCCGCGCACTTTGTATTTGAGGACGAGGGTGCGCAGCTCGAGTTCGACATCAAGGAGCAGATCGAGTCCCAGATGCAGGGCCTGTCGCCGCTGTATCTGGCGGTCGACGGCACCGTTGTGGGCGTGCTCGGCATCGAGGATCCGCTCAAGCCCGGGGTCCGTGAGGCCATCGCCGACCTGCATGCGCTGGGCGTCAAGCATGTCGTTATGCTCACGGGCGATTCGGAGCGCACGGCCGAGCGCATTGCGCGCGAGGCGGGCGTCGACGAGTTTAAGGCCGAACTGCTGCCCGAGGACAAGTACGCCTATGTGGAGCGCATTAAGAGCGAGGGGCGCCATGTTGCCATGGTGGGCGACGGCGTCAACGACTCGCCGGCGCTCGGTTTGGCCGACGTGGGGCTGGCCATGGGCGGCGGAAGCGACATTGCCAAGGAGGTCGCCGACATCATCCTGGCCGACACGGATCTCGCCGCGATCGTGCGCCTGCGCCGCATGAGTCAGGGCCTCATTGATCGTCTGACGAGTTCGTATGCCAAGGTCATGCTCACCAACTCGGCGCTGCTGGCATTGGGTATTACCGGCAAGATCGCCCCGCAGACGTCGTCGCTGCTGCACAACGGCTCGACGATTGCGTATAGCTTGGGCAACGCGAAGGCATATCTGCGTTAGCAGACGTGTTCACCCACGTTATCTGGCCTGCGCCCAGACGGCATCGGTGTCGTCCGAGCGCAGGTCTTTTGCATTTGACCATTTGCTAGCTTTTCTATATAGTGTTGCTAGCGGTGCTAGCAACTGAAGGGAGCGGGATCAACGTGGGTGCTGTTGGCGGCATGGCGCAGGTGAACGTTCGCGTAGATCGCCAGGTCAAGAACCGTGCCGAGGAGGTGCTGCGGCTTTCGGGCGGGTCACTGCCCGAGCTCATCAAAAAGGTGGTGGCCAAGGTCGCGCAGGGTGGCGGGCAGTGCGAGGAAGTGCTTGCGGCCGTCGACGACCGCAAGCAGGCCGTCGCGCCCGATACTCCGTTCGCCGCATCATGGGCGGCGGCGGATCAGCTTTACGCGGACCTGGGCATCGCTACGTCGCCCGTATCCGACAATCGCGATTGGGACACAATCTATTCCGAAGCCATGGATGAGCGCTATCGCCAAAAGGGGATGATCCTGTGAGCGGGGTTTTCCTCAAAATAATGGTGGATGCCAACGTATGGGTTGATTCGTTTTGCGTCGACCATGCCGAGTCGCTTGCCGCGCGTGCATTTATTGGGCAGGCGACGGAGACGGGGGCGTCGCTGTTCTTCCCGGTGCATATCGCTAAGGACGTACTGTATGTTGTCCAACACGAGCTGAAGCGTAGCGTTCTTGCCAGCGGGGGAGCGCTCGACGAAGCATCGGCACGAGCGATAGTCGATGCTGCGTTAGCGTTTGTTCGGAATATGACCGAAAACGCCACGGCCGTGGGTGCAGATGCGTCGGACCTTTGGCTGGCCGACAAATACTTAGCGCTCCATCGCGATTACGAGGACAACTTGGTGCTCGCCGCGTGCAAGCGCGCGCAGGTCGATTACTTGGTGACAAACGACCGAAAGCTGCTCGAACATGCCGATCTTGCAGCAAAGACCCCGCGCCAAATGATGCCAATTCTGGCTTTGGCCGAACGTGGCGGCGCGGCTATCGGTTGACGCGAACTGTTTGCGGGCCTCTTGGACACGATGCGCCAAGGGACCCGCGTCTGCTATTTACAACAGCTCGGCCTTGATGGCGGGACTTTCTGCGAGCTGCTCGGCTGCCTTTTCGTCGGAGCTGTTGAGTGCTGCGAGACTGCGGTAGAGCCATTCGTTGACCTGGGTGTTCTTGACGCCAGCGGTTTTGGTGAGGTTGGCTATAGCGCTGATTTCGGCAAAGAGTTCGGCCTTTGCACCCGTGAGCTCGCCAAGCTCGATGTCGTGATGTGCGGTGACGCCGCGGTTTTCGCTTACGTGGTCGATGAAGCCGCGGACGGTTTCAACGTGCTCGGCGAGTGTGGCCTCATCGGCGCCGTCGGTGAGCGCGTTGAGGGCGCCCGTGACCACGAGGGCAGGATGTCCGCAGGGGACAAAGCCCTCGATGACATCCATGGCTTCGGTAATGGTTGAGCCCAGGCCCACGAGGGCATTGACGAGTTGCTGCTTGGTATCCATAACGGTCCTTTCGACGGGTCAATTGTGCTTGGCGAAAATATACGTGACGCGATCGGTAGCAAAAGTGCGAAGTACAGCGCACATTGGGGTCTTCACAGCTCGTGCATAGAACAGCTGTCTTCCTTGAGAACGTGGTAACATAACACTTCACAAGCGGGGCTCGCCCCGTATGTTCCTTGAAAAGTCGACGGCTGTTGGGTATTCGTGCCCAATGCCATCCAGACTTTCCCGACATTCGGGGGCGACTGGTTTCGACACGATAGCTCTGAGAGAGGAAGCAGGCCGAGGTCTCCTCGCCTCGTTAAACAGGGGTACCGTCAAATTGAATTGACAACAACTCTTCTTTTGAGCCTATGGCTCTCGCTGCTTAGTTTATAGCGGCGCGTCAACCCGGTGATTTCCCCGACACCGGCGCGACGTCATGTTAGGGGAATGCTCCTGCGCACGTAATCGGTATGGCGCAGGCTAAGACCGAACCGGTTAGGACGCCGCGAGCGTGTCGCTGCGCGCAAAGTGTCCGAGACTAAACCAGCGACTGAGCTTGGAGATGCCAATCAGGGGGCTTTCGTGGACCGGAGTTCGATTCTCCGCGCCTCCACCAATAGTTATAGGCAGGTAGAGAAGTGTCTCTACCTGCTTTTTTATTACTCACAGATACCGCGGAGAATCGAACTCTATGCAGGGCGCGGGCGTAAAGAAAACGCGTAAGCGTTTTTAGCCCGCGGGCGAGCACGCCGGCAGGCGGGCGAAGCCGGTGCGGATTTGCGAAGCAAATACGCGGATTCTCCGCGCAATGCCTCAGCCCAAAACAGATGCGATGTCGATCGGATGACAGCCGACAATGCCCCCGCGCCAACGTCATCTCTACCCGCGGAGAATCGAACTCTATGCAGGGCGCGAGCGTAAAGAAAACGCCTCAGTGACGCAGAGTGGGACGCGCTTTCCCAATGGCGGCCCAGGCGGAAAGCACGTTCCGGAATCCGCGCTCAGACTGGGACGTAGTTTCCGGATGGCGCCTCAAGCGGAAACTGCGACCCGGAATCGAGCCGTAGAGTGGGACATGCTTTCCCAATGGCAGCTCAAGCGGAAAATACATCCCGGAATCCTCGTTCGGAATGGGATGCAATTTCCAAATGAATGGCTAGCGGAAAGTTCATCCCGGAATTCGCGTTCAGAACGGGACGCGCTTTCCCAGCGGCGGTCCAAGCGGAAAGCGCATCCCGGAATCTCGCCTCAAACTGGGACACACTTTCCGCTTCACCTGCCGCCTCGAAAAACCTGCGCGCTCGCCATCCCAAAACTGGGTAGAAGAAGGCCAAAACGCAATCGCAGGAGGTCAATATGACTGCAGAAGATAAAGCAAAGAACGCTGGCAAGGTCGCGCTCGTTTTGGAGGGCGGCAGCTTCCGCGGGCAGTTTACTGCGGGCGTGCTCGACGTTCTCATGGAGGCTGGCGTCGAGATTCCGGCGGTATATGGCGTATCGGCCGGCGCCCTCAACGGCGTGAACTACAAGTCGCACCAGATCGGCCGTGCCAACCGCATCAACCTGGCTTTCTGCAATGACAATCGCTTCATGGGCGCCGCATCGTTTGCGTCCACGGGTTCCATCGTGGGTTACGACTTTATCTTCAACGATGTCCAGGATCGCCTGGATCCCTTTGACAACGAGACGTTCGACGCGAGCCCCATCGAGATGTACGCCGTCGCGACGGACATGCTCTTTGGAACCGCCACATACCTGCCGGTCAAAAGCGCCGTGCTCGATCTCGACGCTGTGCGCGCATCGACCTCGCTGCCGCTGGTGACGCCGCCGGTCGAGATTGACGGGCACAAATACGTCGACGGCGGCGTAGCCGATTCGGTCCCCATCGAGCATGTGCTCGAGGAGGCGGGCTTCGATCGCGCGGTTGTCATTGTCACGCAGGACCGCTCGTACGAGAAAAAGCCCTACGAGTTTTTGCCGGCCGCGCGCGCCCGCTATGCCGACTACCCCTATCTGCTCGAGGCTATCGAGACGCGCCACGACCGTTATAACATCCAGCGCATGCATCTGTGGAAGTATGAGCGCGAGGGCCGTGCGCTGGTCGTTGCTCCGCAAAAGCCGGTCGAGGTCGGCCATGTCGAGCACGATTCGGCAAAGCTTTTGGACCTGTATATCCAGGGCCGTCAGGAGGCAAAGCGCCTGCTCGCGGAAATCCAAGAGTTCGTTGAGCGCTAGCGACGGCGAACCCTCAAAAAATGACAACAGCTCAAGAGCTGGAAAATCACGGCTCGTGGATGACATGTGCAGAAACTCTGGTCGGAGCCAAAATACCTGTTGACTCGGGCGGCGAGCGGGGTAATATGGACGGGTTACTTGCAGAGCCCCGTGAATCTCTGTAACAACACGTACTGTACATGGAGGAGTCTAAGTGATTTCGAAATCGACTCACTACGCCAAGCAGGGCGAGGTCCAGCGCAACTGGGTTCTCGTCGACGCCGATGGTGCTGTCCTGGGCCGTCTTGCCACCCAGATCGCAATGATCCTGCGCGGTAAGAACAAGCCCCAGTTCACGCCCAACAGCGACTGCGGCGACTTCGTTGTCGTCATCAACGCCGATAAGGTCCAGCTTACCGGTAACAAGGCCGACACGAAGACCTATTATCGCCACAGCGGCTACAACGGCGGCCTCAAGGCTGAGAGCTTCCGCCAGGCTATGGAGAAGCACCCGGAGAAGGTCATCGAGCGCGCCGTTCGCGGTATGCTGCCCAAGACCACCCTCGGCCGTGCCCAGATGACCAAGCTTAAGGTCTACGCTGGTGCCGAGCATCCGCATGCTGCCCAGAACCCCACGAAGATTGAGCTGGAGGCTTAAAGATGGCTGAGAACACCGTTGTCTACCAGGGTACCGGCCGTCGTAAGAACGCCGTCGCCCGCGTTCGTCTCGTCCCCGGCACCGGCAAGGTGACCATCAACAAGCGTGACGCCGAGCAGTATTTCGGCCGTCATCAGCTCGTTGAGAACGCCCTTGCTCCCTTCAAGGTGACCGACACCGCCGGTCAGTTCGACGTTATCGCTCTGTGCGATGGCGGCGGCATCTCCGGTCAGTCCGGCGCTCTGCGTCTGGGCATCGCTCGCGCTCTTCTGAACGCTGGCGACTACCGTGCTGACCTCAAGAAGGCCGGTTTCCTTACGCGCGATGCTCGCGTGGTCGAGCGCAAGAAGTACGGCCTCAAGAAGGCCCGCCGCGCTCCCCAGTTCTCCAAGCGCTAATTTTTCGCCTGACCTTTTAAAATGCCGCCCATATGGGCGGCATTTTACTTGCGCTTTCAGGGCTCTGCGGCGGTATGGGCGCCGCTTGCTTCTGCGGGTATGGGCGGATGACTCCGGCTCGGATATTGCAGGAAGGAGAGCCTGCGGCACAGAAATCGGGAGATTCCTCCCACAGTCAGGGCACAAACTATTGTCCCCTCCCGCAGGCCGCAGATGGCCCCCAGGCTGAGATAGGAGAGCAGGGCGGCTGCCGACACCATAGCCAGATCATAGCCGGTCTTGGTCTTCCCAAAATCCCAGCCGAATACCTGGCTGGCGGTTCGGACAAACCCCTCACATGGCAGGATCAGCACATTGGGAAGCACCTCCAGCGCAACCCCCAGCCCCAGGGAGAGACAGCCCAGCAGGAGCACCACCCACCTGGCCCCATAGGACTCCGGCACCAGCGGGGCCAACAGCTCTGTCCACAGGTCGATGCAGACCGAGAAGAGGAGCGTGGCCGGAATCTGGAGGAGCTGTATGGACTGAAACCTGTGCCGGAGCAACAGCACCTGGCCGACCAGCATGGTGCAGTTCACCAGGAAGGTAAACACCCCCAGCGAGAGCCCTGGAAAGACAAACGTGAGGACATAGGAGAGGCTGGACACCGCCGAGGTGCCCATACCGGCTAAGGTAATCAGGGCGATTCCCAGGGCGGCGCAGAGAACTCCGCAGAAGAACAGAATATAGCGGCGCAGCAGGCTGGGCTGTCTCATAAGCCTACCCCTCCTTTTATAAAAAATATTTTTTAGACATAATAATATTTTAGCATTTTTAAAAATTACGTTCAATTGTCGGCCTGCCCAAAAAACCACCCCCATTTTTGACATCCGGCGCCGCTGATACAAATGTTCTTTGACATGCCTTATACAATCCGCTATGCAGTGTAGAGACCGTGTAAAGAAACGCCCGACCTCCGGTATCCAAAAGGTTTTCCACATTATCCACATGGTTATCCACATCAGTTAACACCCTGTGGATAACGCCAATATGCAAAATTCAGTTGACATAAGACAAGTCAAGCAAAAAATCCACGGCGGATTCTACAAACTTTTTTGTTCTCCATTTTTCTTCCAATTGTGGTACAATAACGTCAGGTGTCCTGAACATATCATGAGCCGCCGCTCAATCATGAGGTGAAAGCATGTCCGAACCCATTGCCGCCATTGCCACACCCCCGGTTCCCAGCGCCATTGGCATCGTCCGCGTCAGCGGAGAGGGCGCTATCGAGGCCGCGTCCGCCGTGTTCCGCGCCGCCAGCGGGCGTCCCCTGGCCGCCTGCGAGAGTCGCAGGCTGGTCTACGGCACCCTGCTGGGCCCCGACGGTGCCCCCATCGACCAGGTGCTGGCCACGCTCTCCCGTGCCCCCCACAGCTACACCGGCGAAGACACGGCGGAGCTGCAGTGCCACGGCTCCCCCATGGTGCTCACCATGGCTCTGGAGGCCCTATTTGCTCAGGGAGCACGTCAGGCGGGTCCCGGTGAGTTTACCCAGCGGGCCTTTCTCAACGGGCGGCTGGACCTAGCTCAGGCGGAGGCCGTGGCCGATCTGCTGGACGCCCGGAGCCGGGAGGGGGCCCGCCAGGCGGCGGGCCAGCTGTCCGGCGCACTGTCCCGGAAAATCGCGGCCATATACTCCGCCCTGGTGGATGTGATGGCCCACTTCCATGCGGTGCTGGACTATCCGGACGAGGACATCGACCCCTTCACCCTCACCAAGCTGGAGGACGATCTGTCCGCCCAGAGCCGGGCTCTCCATGACCTGCTGGCCACCTACCAGCGGGGGCGTCGGCTCAATCAAGGGGTGCGATGCGCCCTGGTGGGACGGCCCAACGCGGGAAAATCCTCTCTGCTCAATGCCCTGGTGGGCTACGACCGGGCCATCGTCACCGACATTCCCGGCACCACCCGGGACACTTTGGAGGCGGAGGTGGAACTGGGCGGCGTGCCTTTGCGGCTTATCGACACCGCCGGTCTACGGGACAGCAGCGACCCCATTGAGCGCCTGGGCGTGGAGCGCAGCCGTCAGGCCATGGAGGAGGCGGAGCTTATCCTGGTGCTGTGGGACAGCTCCGTGACCGCCACCCAGGAGGATGGAGAGCTGCTGGAAACCGCCCTGAGTTTGGCCCCCACCATTCTGATCCACACAAAAACCGACCTCCCCTCTGCCCCGGTTCCCTTTCTCAACCTGGACTCCCTGCCCCCGGTGGTGGAGCTGAGCACCAAGACCGGAGAGGGCCTGGCCGACCTGGAGGCCGCCGTAGCCCAGCTGTTCCCCAAGGGCAGCGACTCCGCTTATGGAGAACTCCTGTCCAACGCCCGGCAGGCCCAGGCGGCCCAGCGGGCTTTGGAGGGCGTGGAACGGGCTCAGCAGGCCCTGGAGGCCGGGATGACCCCCGACGCCCTGCTCACCGATGTGGAGGAGGCCCTCCAGGCTTTGGGTGAGCTTACCGGACAGAGTGTGGGAGAGGATGTTACCGCGCGGATTTTTCAGCGGTTTTGCGTGGGGAAATAAACTTTTTTATCTTTTCTTTGGGATGGCCCTGTGGCCATCCCTTTTTATTTTGGGAACGGGTGTGCCTTTCTGAACGATCAGAAAGGCACCAAAGAATCGCCGGGGGCTGCTTCCGGTGAGCACCTTGCCT
>URYT01000031.1 GCA_900552185.1 uncultured Collinsella sp.
CCTTCCCCCGGGACGTGGTGTGCCGCCGCATTGACGAGCGGCTCCAGGCCCGCCTCGCGGGCCTTCTGCGCGCGGGTCATGCGCTTTTTGCGGTAGGGCTTGTAGAGGTCCTCGACGCGCTGGAGCTGCGTGGCCTCGCGAATCTGCTGCTCGAGTTCGGGCGTGAGCTTGCCCTGGGCGTCGATGAGCAGGATAACGTCCTCTTTGCGCTGCTCAAGATTGCGCAGGTAAGACAGGCGCTCGTCGAGCGCGCGCAGGGCGACGTCGTCCATGCCGCCCGTTGCTTCCTTGCGGTAGCGCGAGATAAAGGGAATGGTGTTGCCCTCGTCGATGAGCTTGACGGCCGCCTCGACGTTGGCGGCCTTAAGGTTGAGCTCGCGGGCGAGCTGGGCGATAAGATCCATGGGACTCCTTGCGTTTAAGGTGCGTTTGCAGCACAGGGCTACCAAGGATACCACCCGTCCCAAAAGACTGTTTTGAGGCCGCTCCACGAAAACGGCCTATCTACTACGTTTGAACCGTATGGGTCGACCATCCCCCGGTTTTCCGAAAATACGCAAGCCGTCTACCTGCGGTTTTAATTTTGCGAAACTTGGCATGGTTGAGGGTGATCGGTTAAACGTAGTAGATAGGCCCATTTCGTGGCGAACGAACCAAGCTGAGGCGCAAAATACCCCCCCGCTCCAGGAAAATCGTCGGCAAGGTACCAAAAAGCCCCGTGGGCAGGAGGCTGCTCGCGGGGCAAAGAAGAGGGGCTTATTTGTGGCGGACCGAGGGGCTCGGCATGGGGTTTCTGCCGCGGTCGCTCTTAAGGCATTACAGCTCGACGAGCTGGCCGGTTTCGGCGGCCTCTTTGATGGCGTTGAGAAGCGTGAGCGTCTTGACGTTATCGGCGGGGGTCACGACGGGCTCGACCTCGCGGCGGACAACCTTCACAAAGTGCTTGAGCTGCATCTTGTGCGGCAGTGCCGGGTCGACAGCCGGAATCTCCATCTGCAGCGGCTTGTGCCAGTTGGAGGCGCCGTCGTAGGAGAACTGGTGCAGGCGGGGCAGCGACAGGGTGCCCAAGGTTCCGCCGATAAAGTAGGCGTCGGCGTCGAAGGGGCAGTACTGCGGATCCTCGCGAGCGGTTGCCTCCCAGTTCCAGGGGCTGGCGGTGGCGTCGGAGATGGTCATGCTTGCGAGCGCGCCATCGGCAAAACGGACGTTGACCACGGCGGAGTCCTCGGTCTCAAAACCGCGGGCGGCGCTGGACTGCATACCCTGGACGGCAACGGGCTCGCCCAGCAGGTAGCGGAGCAGGTCGACGTCGTGCACCAGGTTGACCAGGATCGGGCCGGCACCCTTCTTGCGGCGCCACTCGACATCGAAATACTCGTCGTTCTTATAGATCATGTAGTGGAAGCTCGAAACGGTGAGCTTGCCCAGCTCGCCGGACTCGATGATCTCCTTGGCTTTGTTGACGAAGGGGTTGTGGCGACGGTGCTGACCCACGAGCACGGGCACGCCGGCGGTCTCGGCCTCGGCGGCGAAGGCCTGGGCATCCTCAAGATCGTTGGAGATCGGCTTTTCGACCAGCGGCACGATGTTGCGCTTCACAGCCTCGCGGGCAACGCCCAGGTGCAGGTCGTTGGGGGTGGCGATAATGACGGCCTCGGGCTTGACCTCGTCCATCATCTGGGCGGGATCGGTGTAAAACGGCACGCCGGCGGCCTCGGCCGTGGTGCGGGCGCCCTCAAAGGCGTCGGCGATGGCGACGAGCTCGGCTTCGGGCTCCTCGGTGACAAAGCGGATGTGGTTGCGGCCCATGGCGCCGGCGCCGATAACGGCAATGCGGACGGGGTTGAGCTCAGACATTTCGACTCCTTAATACTGGTGACCGGTGGAATGCGACAAAGGGGCTGTCCCTTTGTCGCATCGGTAAAACTAGGCGGACTTCTTCTTGCTGTCGGAGACCATCATGTAGACGGTGAGCACGACGGCGATGGCGGCGATCACAATGGCGCCGTAGAAGGACTGCTGGTAGGCGGCACTGCCGGCCTCGGCGTGATACAGCACGGCAGTGATGGGCTGGCTGATCCAGGTGGAAGCGGCATAGCCCAAAAACATGATGCCGTAGTTGACGCCGATGTTGCTGGTACCAAAGGCGCCACCGGTGAGCGGCGGGTAGATGACGAGCAGGGCGCCAAAGCTAAAGCCGAGCAAGGCGAGCGCCACAAAGAACATGGCCTGTGTAAAGCTCATCGACATGATGACGAGGGCGACGATGGTGACGACAAGGCTGATGAGCAGCGACTTGTAGGCGCCGAGCTTGTCGATGATCTGGCCAAAGGACAGACGGCCAACCAGGTTGGCGCAGGTGTTGACGGAGACCACCACGCCGCCGAGGGCGACGGCCGCGGCGCTCGTGGGGTCGGCGAAGAGCTGGACGGCGGCGATGGAGGCAACCTTGCCCACGAGCAGGGTGCCGGCGGTGGCGGCAAAGGCGAAGGTGACGATGAGGACCCAGAAGCGCGGGGTCTTGACCATCTCGCCCGGTGTGAGGTCACCGAAGGTGCCGGCATGCGCGCCACCCTTGGGGGCCTCGAAGCCCTCGGGCAGCCAACCGGCCTCGGGGGCCTTCAGGAACAGGGCGGAGGCGGCGATCATCACAAAGAAGATGACTCCGAGCGCCTTAAGGGCGCCAAAGATGCCCAGGCTCGGGATGAGCAGCGAGGCGAGCACCGGGGACAGCACGGCGGGACCGGCGGTCGAAGCGGCCAGGGTGATGCCGGAGGCGAGACCCTTCTTGTCGATGAACCACTTTTGGCCGGTGGTGAGCGCGGGGTTGTAGCCCAGGCCGTTGCCGACGGCGGCGACGAGCGAGAACCACAGGTAGAACTGCCACGGCTCGGTGACGGTGCCGGACATGAACCAGCCCAGGCCGTAGCACATGGCGGCGGCGATCACGACGTTACGCGGGCCGATCTTATCGGAGATACGGCCGGCGAAGATGCCCGTCACGGCCATGATGGTCTGAAAGACCGGGAAAGCCCAGGTAAGGGCACTCGACCACTCGGGGTAGACGGCGAGCAGGTTCTTGCTCACGACAGAATACAGCGCGATGGAGCTGATGAAGAACATGGTGACGCACGCGGCGGAAAGCACGACGGCGCGACCCTTGTTGGAGTTGCTGGAAGCCATTGGACTCTTTCTAATCGATGTGGGAGAGGAGCGGTCGTATCCGCGGGCCTCCCTGTTAGGTTGGTTTACTGGTCAGTTGGCTTGGCGACGCCGGACTCATCGGACCAGAGCTCGACACCCTTGTTCTTAAGGTAGTTGTCGGCATAGGCGCGACGGCCGCCGGGCTTAGCGGTGAGGTCGCCCATCATGTTGGAGAAGCCGCCGTCGACCTTGATGGCGTCGCCGGTGGTAAAGTCCGAGCGCTTGGACGCCAGGAACATGACGGCGTTGGCGATATCGCTGACCTCGCCGATGCGGCGCGTGGCGATCAGACGGCTGCGGCTCTTTTCGACCTCGGGGTCGGCGTAGAAGTTGGCCGACATCGGGGTCTTAACGAAGCAGGGCTCGACGCAGTTGGAGCGCACACCGTAGGGGCCCCACTCGGCAGCCAGCATCTTGGACATCATGTTGACGCCCGCCTTGGTGGAGCTGTACACGCCCGAGAACGTCTCGGGGGAGTGGCTGGCAACGGTCGAGATGTGCACCAGGCGACCCTGGCCGGCCTTGATCATCTCGCGACCAAAGCGCTGCGAGGTGATGAAGTAGCCGGTGAGGTTGACGTTGAGCACCTGCTCCCAGTCGCTCAGCGGCAGGTCTTCCATCGCGGCGAAGCGCAGGATACCGGCGGTGTTGACAAGAACGTCGACGCGGCCGAAGTCGGCGATGGTGGCGTCGACGGCGGCCTGAACCTCGGCCTCGTCGGTGGCGTTCATCTTGTAGCCCTCGGCGTGGATGCCAAACTCGGCGGCGAGGTCGGCGGCTGCGGCCTTGACCTTTTCCTCGTCCAGATCGAGCAGGACGACGTTGGCGCCGTTGCGGGCGAACTCGCGACAAATCTCGACGCCCATACCGCCGAGTGCGCCAGTCACGGCGCAGACATCGCCCTCGAGCTTAAGCCAGTTGCTCATAGGAACTTCCCTTCTTGTGCCTCCCGGTGGGTCGCTCCCATTAACCGACCCACGTGGTTTTCGCTGGTTATCGTATGCTTTGCATTTGCGCAGGTGAATTGCATATTTGTTAGAATGGCGTTAACCGTAGGTTTACACTGTGCAATGCAGTTTATGCTTAACCGAGCGCGTGACCTGCGAAAACAACCCCCTGTGGCGCCATGTGGTCACGGGTGCGAAAACGGGAGAATGACGTGTACGATCGACGACTCGAGGCCATATCGGCCGCCGCGGAGCTGGGGAGCTTCTCGCGGGCGGCGGCAAAATTGCGCGTGTCGACCCCGGCGCTCGTCAAACAGGTGTCGGGCTTCGAGGCCGAGTTCGGCATCACGCTGTTCGAACGCTCGCACTCGGGCGTCAAGGTGACACCGGCCGGCGCACTGCTGGTGGATGACGCGCGCTCGATCATGCGGCAGTCCGAGGACGCGCTGCGCCGTGCCCGACGCGCGGCGGGCGATGGCGGTGCCGTGCGCCTGGGCGTGTCGATGATGTGCCCAGGGCGCCAAACGCTGTCGATGTGGTCGGGCATCCACGATCTGGAACCGTCGCTGCGATTTGAGATCGTGCCGGTAAGCGACCTCTACGACGAGCACGAGACCGTCATGCGCAGCTTGGGCCGCGAGGTGGATGTAGTGCAGTCGAGTTTTTCGACCCCACGCTGGGGCGACGCCTGCCAAAAGCTCCGCATCGTCAACGTGCCGTTTTATATCGACCTGCCGCGCACGAGCCCGCTGGCGCGCAAGACGCGCATCACGGTTGCCGACTTGGAGGGCATGCGTCTGCGCGTGCTGCGCCACGGCAACGACGCCATGGACAGCCTACGCATCGACCTTTTGGCCGACGGCGGCGTGGACGTGATCGATGTGGACAGCTTTGACTTTGCGCTCTTTAACGAAGCCGAGGAAAAGGGTGACGCGGTGCTCACCTGCGGCGCATGGTCGGGGGTGCACCCGGCCTTTGTGGGCGTGCCGTTCCTGTGCGGCCGCGAGGTGCCGGTCTTTTTGCACTATCCGCTCGAGCCGACCCTCCAAGTACAAAAATTCATCAACGCCATGGCACAACTTCTCAAATAGCCAAAAGAGTCCCGTCCCAAATTAGCTACCCTTTGCTACGGGTTTAGCGGTCCTCGCGTTGCGGCCCGGCTGCCTCGGCTGTCTTTACGCGGTTCTTGTCGATGTACATGTTTTTGTCGGCCTGGGAAAAGAGCTCGCGCATCGTAGGCGGTTCATCAAAATCACTGGAAAGCGCATAGCCCACCGCATAGCTGATAGGCATGTCGGGATGAGTCTCGGAATACTCGTTCACGTTCGCGCGAACCCGAGCGAGACAGGACTCCACGGCAGCTCGATCGGTATCTCGCAGCACCGCGATAAACTCATCGCCGCCGTCGCGGCCCACAAAGCAGGTCTCCGACGCCACGCGCCCCAGCTGCTGGGCAAAAGAACGGATGTATTCGTCGCCCTTCTCGTGGTCGAAGCTGTTATTGACCGTATGCAGATTGTTAAGGTCGAAGACGCACACCGCAACGGGCGCCTCCGCGGAGACAGGCTGCTCCTGCCCCAAGACCTCCTCGCACTTGTTCTTGTTGGGCAGTCCTGTGGCTTCGTCGAGATAGACTTTGTTCTGCAGTTCGCGATTGAGCGCGGCAGTTCGCACCGCGCGAACAAGTTCGACCGCAAAGGTCGCCACCAAGCCCATGATGTCGATGATCACCAGGCCCTCGAGATAGTTGAGCGCCGACGCCTTCTCCTGAGAGTAGTCCTCTGCGAGTCGCGTAGCATCGTCGCAAATGCCAAAGAACTCCTCGCTCATGGAGATGATGTCGGTGTTCTCATAGCCGACTTCGCGCACGCGGATGATCTCGGTGCAAAGCTCATCAAAATAATTTGCAAGCTCGGTCATCTTTGCCTGATACTCATCGTCGTCGAGACGGACGAGGTTGAGGTCGTCACTTCCGTAACGCAAACCGTTGATGTATGAATCCACGGCCTTGAGCAGGTCGTCTTGTGGCTGGCCTGCGTCCTCGAGCTTCACGATGCGCTGCGTGGTACCGCGCACCAGACCGGCGTAGTTGACCACACGCGCCGTGCCCTGGATATCGGAGACGAGCAGCATAACATTGATGAAGAAGAAGATGAGAACTGCCGTGAGCACCATCATGAGCAGGCGCACCGCCTGGCCGGCCTTCTTGGCGACAGAAGTATTCACAAGTTCACTCCCCTAAATGACAAAAGAACAGGTAGCACGCAGTGTGCTGAAATTCATGGGTGGTTAACTCTACCATATGGGCCAGCAGCCTCAAACTGCAGCAGACGCTCGTCCAAATTGGCGTGACGCTTGCCTTGTTGTTCTTGACCTGGCCGCGCTATCGGACATGCTTCTGGTCTTGGATCACCATGGGAAAGCTCATCCCGTTTTGTGCGTCTAGAGTGGGATGCGGCTTCCCAAAGGTGCCGTTAGGGGAAATCACATCCCGGTTTACTCCCTTGAAATGGGATGCCGTTTCCCGGAGGGGTCCAGCGGGAAACGGCATCCCATTTTGGGCCCGAAAAGTGGGATACGGTTTCCGGCCGGCATGAAAAAAGCCTCCGCAGCCCGTGTGGCTGCGGAGGCTTTATTCGTTGCGGCGCATTGTGTTTGGGTCGCTGAGATGAGTCGATTTGCCCCGAAAGAGGAGGGCATTGACCTTAGGGTCATGCCCGACGAATGAGCGGCAAATCGGCCGTCTCGGCGGGCCGAACTACTCCAGCTCAAACGCTCCGGTGTAGAGCTGGTAGTAATACCCGCGCTTGGCTATCAGCTCGTCGTGGTTGCCGCGCTCGATAATGCGGCCGTGGTCCAGGCAGATGATCGCGTCGGAGTTGCGCACGGTGGAGAGACGGTGCGCGATGACAAACGTCGTGCGGCCCTCCATGAGCTTATCCATGCCTGCCTGCACGATGGCCTCGGTGCGAGTGTCGATGGAACTCGTAGCCTCGTCCAGAATCATTGCCGGCGGATCGGCGACGGCGGCGCGCGCAATCGAGATCAGCTGGCGCTGGCCCTGCGACAGCTGTGCGCCGTTGCCGGTGAGCATCGTGTCGTAGCCGTCGGGCAGGCGGGTGATAAAGTCGTCTGCGCCGGCGAGCTTGGCCGCCGCGATGCACTCCTCGTCGGTAGCGTCCAGGTTGCCGTAGCGGATGTTATCCATCACGGTGCCGGTGAACAGGTTCACGTCCTGCAGCACGACGCCCAGTGAGCGGCGCAGATCGGCCTTGCGGATCTTGTTGACGTTGATGCCGTCGTAGCGAATCTTGCCGTCGGCGATGTCATAGAAGCGGTTGATGAGGTTGGTGATGGTCGTCTTACCGGCACCGGTGGCGCCGACAAACGCGACCTTCTGGCCCGGCTTGGCAAACACGGACACGCCGTGCAGCACCTCGTGGTCGGGCGTGTAGCCAAAGTCGACGTTGTCCATGACCAGGTCGCCGCGCAGTGGCACGTACTCGATCTCGCCGGTTGCGCGGTGCGGATGTTTCCATGCCCACATGCCGGTATGGTGGTCGGCCTCCTCGAGCTGCCAGGTATCGGGGTTCACCTGCGCATTGACGAGCGTCACATAGCCTTCGTCGGCTTCGGGCTCCTCGTCGATGAGCTCAAAGATGCGGTCGGCGCCGGCGAGGCCCATGACCACGGCGTTGATCTGCTGCGAGATCTGACCGATCTGTCCGCAGAACTGCTTGGTCATGTTGAGGAACGGCACCACGACGGCGATGGACAGCGCCATGCCCGAGATGCTCAGGTTGGGCACGCCCAGCGCCAGGAAAATGCCGCCGGCAAGGGCCACCAGCACGTAGAGCAGGTTGCCCAGGTTCATAAGGATGGGCATGAGGATGTTGGCGTACATGTTGGCCTTCTGCGAGACCTCGAAGAGCTTTTCGTTGCGCTCGTCAAAATCGGCCTCGGCGGCAGACTCGTGGCAGAATGCCTTGACGACCTTCTGGCCGTTCATGACTTCCTCGATATGGCCTTCGACCACGCCGAGCTCGGTCTGCTGCGCAATGAAGAAGCGCGCGGAGTTGGAGCCGAGCAGCTTGGTCATAAAGGTCATAAAGACGACGCCGGCCACAATGACCAGGCACATCCACACGCTGTAGTACAGCATGATAAAGAACACCGTGACGATGACGATGGTCGTCATGAGCAGGTTGGGCAGCGACTGGCTGATCATCTGGCGCAGCGTGTCGATGTCGTTGGTGTAGTGGCTCATGATGTCGCCGCGCTGGTGCGTGTCGAAGTAGCGAATCGGCAGGTCCTGCATGCGGTTGAACATCTTCTCGCGCAGCTTCTCGAGCGAGCCCTGCGTGACGATGGCCATGGCGCGGTTCCAGAAGAGCGAGGACAGGATGCCGACGCCGTAGATGCAGGCAAGGGTGGTCACGAGCTGTGCGATCTTGGGCTGTGCAGCTTCCCAATCGCCCGACTGCCACGATTCGCTAATAATCTGCAGGGCGCTCTGAAGGAAGGTCGCGCCGATGGAGTTGATGATGGCGCAGAGCACCACGCCGACGACGACGAGGGGCAAAAGCACGGGGTAGAAGCCAAAGAGCGTCTTGATGAGGCGCGACATGGTGCCACCCTTGCGGTTGAGCGCGCGCTCGGCGGTCGTTGCCTTACTCATGTGCCTCGCCTCCTTCCTGGGTCTGAGCTTGTGTTGCGGATGCCTCGGTGTCGGCTTCGACGGCCTCTTCGCCCTCGGCAGACATCTTGTTCTGCGAGGTGAAGGTCTCGCGGTAGATCTCGCTCGTCTTGAGCAGCTCGTCGTGGTTACCGATCTGCGCGATACGGCCGCCCTCCATGACGATGATGCGGTCTGCGTCCTGCACGGAGCTAATGCGCTGGGCGATGATGAGCTTGGTCGTGTTGGGCAGATAGCTTGCCAGCCCTGCGCGAATCTTGGCGTCGGTCTTGGTGTCGACGGCGCTGGTGGAGTCGTCCAGGATCAAGATCTTGGGGCGACGCAGCAGGGCGCGCGCAATGCACAGGCGCTGCTTCTGACCGCCCGAGACATTGGAGCCGCCCTGTTCGATCCAGGTGTCATAGCCCTTGGGGAAGCCGTCGACAAACTCGTCGGCGCAGGCCAGATGTGCCGCCTCGCGGACCTCCTCGTCGGTGGCGTTCGGGTCGCCCCAGCGCAGATTCTCGGCGATGGTGCCGCTAAACAGCACGTTTTTCTGTAGCACCATGGCCACTTGGTGGCGCAAGGCGTCCAAGTCGTAGTCGCGCACATCCACGCCGCCCACGCGCACGGTGCCCTCGGTGGCGTCGTACAGGCGGGCGATGAGGTTTACAAGCGTGGACTTGGCCGAGCCAGTGCCGCCGATGATGCCGATGGTCTCGCCGCTCTTAATGTGCAGGTCGATATCGTCGAGCGCCTGGCGCTTCGCATGCGCGGAATACTTAAAGCTCACGTGGTCAAAGTCGATGGAGCCGTCGACAACCTCGAGCACGGGCTCGGCGGGATCAGCGATCGTGGGTTCGGCGGCAAGCACCTCGGTAATGCGGTGTGCCGATTCGTCGGCCATGGTCACCATGACAAAGATCATCGACAGCTGCATCAGGCTCATGAGGATCTGGAAGCCATAGGTAAAGATCGAGGAGAGCTGGCCCACGTCGAACAGCGTGCCCTGGCTCGTGATGATGAGCTTGGAGCCCAGGTAGATGATGACGACAAACGCGCCGTTGACGCAGATGTTCATTATGGGGTTGTTAAAGGCAAGCAGCTTCTCGGCGCGGGTGAAGTCCATCTGGACGTCGCGCGCAGCGGTCGCGAACTTCTCCTTCTCAAAGTCTTCGCGCACATAGCTCTTAACTACGCGCATACCGGTGACGTTTTCCTCGACGGACTCGTTAAGGGCGTCGTACTTGTGGAACACGCGCGAGAAGATGGGGCGCACCTTAAAGATGATAAAGAACAGCCCAAAGCCCAGCAGCGGAATGATGACCAGGTAGACCATGGCGACGCTGCCGCCCATGATAAATGCCATGGTAAAGGCGAAGATCAATACCAGCGGCGCGCGCACGGCGATGCGGATGATCATCATAAAGGCCTGCTGCACGTTGTTGATATCGGTGGTCAGGCGCGTGACGAGCGAGGAGCTCGAGAACTCATCGATGTTGGCAAAGCTGAACGTCTGGATCTTGTAGAACAGGTCGTGACGCAGGTTCTTGGCGAATCCGCAGCTCGCATGGCTGCAGGTGACGCCGGCCGCGGCGCCAAAAGCAAGCGATGTTAGCGCGATGAGCACCAAAAAGCCCGCGGTGGGAAGCATCTCGGCTACGGTGGCGCCGTCTTTGATGGCGTCGATCAGGTTGGCGGTGATAAATGGAATCAGCATCTCGCAGAGCACCTCGCCAAGCACGAGCAGCGGCGTGGCAACGGTGACTTTCATATAGTCGCGGATGCTTCCCATGAGGGTTTTAATCATCCAGTTCCTCCCAGGTTACGCGGATTTTATCGAGCATTTCGGCGAGGTCCTCGCGCTCGTCGTGGGTGAGCGCGCTAAAGGCCCGTTCTCTAAAGCGGATGCGGGCCGCCTGGTCGATGCGGGCGTTTTCCCGGCCGGTTTCGGTCAGGCGAATGGTGAGCTGCCGTCGATCCTTGGGGTTACGGCTGCGCTCGATGAGGCCGTTGAGCTCGAGCTTGGACAGGATCTCGGAAAGCGACCCCGGCTTGAGGTCAAAGTGCATGCCGAGTTCCTGCTGCGACATCTCGCCGCCGGGTTGCTTGGCCAGCAGGCAGATGGTGGGCGCCTTACCGGACACGCCTCCGCCATGAAAATGCATGTAATGGCCGCAAAAGCCCAGGCCATTGAGGATGCGCTTGGCAAGCTTGTCTTCTGAGCTAACCGCTTCGGGTGCATCCGCCGGCTGTGACGGGTCGCCGTCGGGCTCGTGCGAACAAAGGTTAAGAGGTTCATCGCACATGAATTAGTGTTGCTCCTTTCTTTAGTTAGGTAGTGGAATTGTTTTGTGCCTAACCAATCTAGGAGCATGAGAAATGAATGTCAAGGTACCAAACTTATTAAGTTACGGCGTTTTGCCAAACGCCGTAACCGCTCGACGCTGCAAACGTTCCTAAGCGGCAATCTGGCGTTCAATCGTCGGGCATGGCCACAAGGCCTATGCCCTCCTCTTTCACGCCACCTTGCTCGCTTAGGAACGCTTTCGCTGTCCGTCCTCAATCTGCAGCGCTGCCTGGGTTGGCATTTGAGTGATCCGTGGGGGACGGAGGATAACGGATCATTTTGGGCTGCGGTGACACCCTTCCGAAGCTGCTTTGCCCAAAACTATGCCGGATTACTACGATGAATTCGAAATCTCAGACCTAGGCATTGTTTTTCGGAAAATCACAAGCTGTCTACCTGCGGTTTTGCTGGAGTGCAATTTGTTGTGGTTGGAGACTGGCGGTTTATCGTAGTAATCCGGCATAGTTTTGGAATGGTAGTAAATAGGTGGCAGCTACTGTGCCGCTACTGCCGTGATTTGCCTCCCATTTCCGAAACCTTTCCGCAACAATGCGCTCTTCGCGACCCTAGTGACTGCTCACGACGCCTCCTGCGCTACACTTAGTCGCACTGTGGCGCTGCCGCGCCGCGCCCGAAGCAAGGGAGACCCTCATGAAGAACACTCAGCTGCTGCTGATCAACGATATGTGCGGCTACGGCAAGGTCGCGCTTTCCGCCATGCTGCCGGTGCTGTCGCACATGGGCTACCGCATCCACAACCTGCCGACGGCACTTGTGTCCGATACGCTCAACTATCCCAAGTTCTACATCCACGACACCACCGAGTACGTGCGCCAGAGCCTCGCCATCTGGGAGGAGCTCGGCTTTGAGTTCGACGCCATCTCTACCGGCTTTATCGTGACCGAGGAAGAGACGCGCATCATTTCGGACTTCTGCCACCGTCGCGCGCAAAAGGGTACCAAGGTGTTCGTCGACCCCATCATGGGCGACAACGGCAAGCTCTATGCGGGCGTGCCCGAGTCCACGATTGGCCTTATGCGGCATCTGCTGGAGTGCGCCGACTACGCGGTTCCCAACTACACCGAGGCGTGCCTGCTTGCCGATAGGCCTATCGCCGAGCAAATTACGCCCGATGAGGCCCGCACCCTTGTGGACGCTGTGCGCGAGCTGGGTGCCAAGTCTGTGGTCATTACGAGCGCCGTAGTCAATGGCACGAACGCGGTTATCGGTTACGACCATGTGGCGGGGGAGTACTTTACAATTCCCTTTGAGCTCATTCCGGTCTATTTCCCGGGCACGGGCGACACGTTCTCGGCGGTGCTCGTCGGCCGCGTTATGGCAGGTTGGAGTCTGCAGCGCGCGACGTCCGATGCCATGCGCGTGGTGGCTGGGCTTATCGAGCGCAATGCCGATCAAGAGGACAAGTCGGCCGGCCTGCCCATCGAGGCCTGCTTGGACGTGATCGACCATGAGTAACGCCGACGAGGGCGGCATCAAGCCTACGGGCGAGAACAAGCCGCTCGGCGCGCCGCGTGGCAAGCGTCCGCGTATCCGCGTGAGCTGCGTGGACCAGCTGGGTGCGTGCCGCTGCCACCATGGTCACAAGCCGGGCGACGTTTTTGACTTTGACCGAGATCGCGGCAAGATGTGCGCCATGGCCTGCCATGTGGGCTTTCCCTATATCGATATCCTGCGCTATGGCGGAACCGTGCCTGGCAACGAGCCCGGTACGGCAAAGTTCTGCTGTCCCGAGGTCGATACGCTGAACGTCTGGCTTGCCGAGATCGTCGACGAATAGTCGAGCGCAATGTGACAAAGGGACAGTCCCTTTGTCACATTCGCCGGTGGTGTTCCTTCTATTGTGCTTGTAATCTCAAATCTCTGCATTTCATCCGATTTTAGGTTCTAAAACTCTGCATTTCATCGATAATCAAGCGTATAAAACTTTGCATTTCATTTGATGACACTGAGGAGGGCCTATGCTGCGCAGGAAAATAGCGGCAGAGCTGGAGCGTTGGCTGAAGTCTTCCGAGCAAAAGGCCTTGTTCATTACGGGTTCTCGCCAGATCGGCAAAAGCTATTCGATTCGCGCATTTGGCAAAGCCAACCATGCAACCTACATCGAGCTTAACCTCATGGAAAATCGCCAGGCAAAAGATGCTCTTCTCGAGGCGCGGGATGCCGATGATTTCATCAGCAGGGTGACGCTTCTTTCGGGAAAGTCGATTGCACCAGGCAAAACGCTCGTGTTTATCGATGAGGTCCAAGAGGCCCCCGACATCATGACGATGGCAAAGTTCCTTGTTGAGGACGGGAGGTGCCGCTGGGCGTTTTCGGGGTCAATGCTCGGGACTCAGTTCAAGGGCGTCAGGTCCTATCCCGTGGGGTATGTCCACGAGCTTAGGATGTTCCCGCTCGATTTTGAGGAGTTTTGCTGGGCAACCGGGGTGAGCGAGGGGGCTCGCCAAACGATACGCGACGCGTGTATCAGCGAGAGGCCCATTCCTGATTACATTCATGACGCGATGATGGCAAACTTCAGGACCTATACCGTTGTCGGCGGAATGCCGGAGGTCGTGCAGCGTTTCCTTGACACGCAGGGCGACCTTGCCTCTGTTCGTCAGCTACAGTCAGAGCTCAACGAACAGTACCGGCGGGATATCTCCAAGTATGCAAGCGGGCGAGCCCTGCAGGTGCAGAGCATCTACGATCAGCTCCCTAGTATGCTCGAGGGCGAAAACAAGCGCTTCGTGCTCAATTCCATTGACCCCAAGGCTCACTACGAGAAGTATCAGCGAGATTTTGTATGGCTTGTCGATGCCGGCGTTGCTCTCAAAGCCGATATCGTAACCGAGCCAAAATCGCCCCTGCTCAAGACGGCACGGCCATCGCAGTTCAAGCTCTATCAATCGGATACGGGCATGTTGATGGCGCGCTATCCCGTTGGAGTCGCCCAAGCGGCGTATCTTGATAGCAAGGAGCCCAACCTGGGCGGCATTTACGAAAACGTGGTGGCCCAGCAGCTGGCTGTCCAAAATCGCCAGCTTTACTACTATCAGACAAGAAAGCGCGGTGTAGTGGACTTTGTGGTCGATGGACCGGATGGGACGGCTGTTCCGATCGAGGTTAAATCGGGCTCCTATTACCACGCGCACGCAGCGCTCGGTCATGTGCTTGATACGGCTGAATATGGCGTAAGGCTCGGGATTGTTTTCTCGAGAGGCAACGTTGAGCGCAACGGAGCAGTTCTCTATTTGCCGCTATATGCGACCTGGGCCCTTTCGGATGTTTTGGGCGACTCCTGCGCCGAGGGGATAAAGCTGGAGGTCAAGCCGGTCTAGGGCTAGTCCCTTTGTCACATTCATGAGCGTGGGTTTTCTCCCGTTTAGAGCGCACTTGAACGCTCAAAGTGGGAGAAAACCCACGCTCATTTTTCATGTGGAAGATTATCCGCGCTTGTTTCGCGCCGAAGGCGTGGCCCGCGACCTCGCTTGCCTACAGCCGCTCGAGCATGGCCGTGCAGCCGGCGAGCACATCGCGGTACGTGGCATCGAAATTGCCGGTGTACCAGGGATCGGCCACGTCGCCGGGGCGCTCGGTCCAATCGAGCAAGCGCGTAATCTTGCCGTCGGGGTCGTCGCCAAAGATGCGACGCAGGCCACGCGCGTTCTCGTCGTCCATATAGACAATGTGGTCCCAGTCGCCATACTCCGCGCGACGCACCTGACGTGCACGATGTGCGACGACGGGAATCCCGACCTCGCGCAGCTTGGCAACGGTACCGTGGTGTGGTGGGTTGCCGATCTCC
>URYT01000032.1 GCA_900552185.1 uncultured Collinsella sp.
ACCGCAGGAAGCTTGGATACGCCTAGGCGCGGTCCAAGAAATCGTCCGCACCCCCATATGAGTACTGTCACCAATTTAGTAGCAGCAAAATCGAGAGCAAATTGCCTAATTTGAGCGATTCGAAAAGGTTGAAAGCCGTCAAACGCCCTTTAAAGGGGGTTAGATAAATTGATTATGAGCCCATTTTCGCTCAGAGCAGGCCGAAAAATATGGCACCTCTTTTGCAACAGTACTCATATTTGGCATTTTTTGACCACAGGGTCCAAAACCATGCCCCAGAACACAAAAGGAGGGGCCTCGTAAGGCCCCTCCTTAGGAAAGGGAATCGATTTATTCCACAGCCGTAGATTAATCCTAGCCGCTACTCCATCATGTCGAGGACGGAGGGGCGCAGCTCGCTCTCGGCAGCCTCGGGATCGGTCTCGCGCAGACGGTTGATATAGCGGTTGTACCACATCACGGCAAGGCCCAAGAAGACAACCACGCCGCCAACGTTGTAGACCAGCGTCAGCCACAGCGGCTGATCGAGCGGAATGGTGCCGCAGATAAGCACAAAGCAGAAGACCACAAGCAGGAATGCGGCAACGACCAGGCCAAAGCTGCGCGAGCCCATGCGGAAGTCACGGGGAGCGGCGTCGAAGTTCTTGCGCAGCATAAAGTAGGCAAGCAAAATCAGCAGCGGCGGGAGCAGAGCGGTGGCAGCCGTCATGTTGGTGACGATCATGAGCAGGTCGTCGAGGTTACCGGAGCCCAGGGCCGGAATGATCAGGATGGGGACGACGATGGCGAACTGCAGCCAAGCGGCGCGGGCGGGAATGCCATGCTCGTTGAGCTCGACGATCTTGCTACCAAAAACGCCCTTGGGGATCTCGGTAAAGAAAACCTTGATGGGAGCAGAGGTCCACATCATGAGGGAGCCCAGCGTGGCGGCGAGAAGGATCAAGCCGATGGCGCGCGTAGACACTTCCATGGGAATGCCAAAGTGGGCAAAGACAGCGCCGAATACGTCGAAGATACCGGTGGAGATGGCAACGCCGCCCTCGGGGATGAAAAGGTTAACCAGCAGCGAAGCGCCTGCATACAGAAGGCCGATGGTCAGGCCGGCGATAACGACGGTGCGCACGAAGGCCTTGACGCCACCCTTAAGGTCGTTAAGGAACACGCCGACAGACTCAGCGCCGCCAACGCCCTGGATGATCCAGGCAAGCGTACCGAAGAAGCCCCACGCAGTTGCGAAGTTGCTCATGTCGGGAGCCATGTTAGCGGGAGTAGGAGCCGTAGCGAACTCAACGCCGCCAAAGGCAGCAGCCAGGGACAGCAGGATGAACACGGCGGTCAGGCCGAGAGCCGCGGTCGAACCGAAGGAGGAAATGGAGCCGATCCACTTAGCGCCCTTGGTCGAAACCCACGTGGCGATAGCAAAGACGACGATCTCGATAATGGTGATCCACAGCTGCGAAAGCTCGGCGTTGGCACCAAAGAACACGTAGCTCGCGTAGATGATGACGTTGGGCAGGACAGACGCAAAGAAGAACAGGTTAACGAACCAGTAGCTAAATGCCGTCAGGAACGCCCAGCGACCACCCATCGAGGTCTTAACCCATGCGTACACGCCGGACTCGGAGTCCTTGTTGAGGCCGACGAACTCAGCGGTAACCAGGGTATAGGGGACAAAGTACAAAAGTGTGGCGAAGAAGAACGACGGCGCAGCTGCCAAGCCGATAGCCGCGTTGTTGTTGATGATATTCTTGATACCGAACACGGCGGCGACCGTCATGCCCAGCAGAGCGAACGAACCAATCGTTCCTCGTTTTTCAGAGCTCATAAGCCCTCCCAATCATCTGTTATATGTCATCTAAAACCGTCCGAGCTGCAAGTGCAATCGCGGACGGCGCACCTGCTAAGGGGGATGGGGAAAAGGGAGTCAACAAAGTCATCCCCCTTAACGGCGTGAAGCAAACGTCCAGGCGGACGAATACTACTTGTTGGGGAAGGAATAACCTTCAACCGTCACGTGCAGCACCACGACGCGGGGATCCGAAGCCTCGGCGATAACACGGTAGGCCTCGTCGATCTCAACGACGGCAACGCCGCCGGCAGGGATCACCACCTTCTCCCCCGCCCCCTCAAAGCGCTCGCGATCATCGATATCGCTGTAAGCGCGGGTGCAGGTGAGACCTGCCTTGGGGGCAACCTCGACGGTCAGGTCGCCGTCGAGAGGAGCGAGCACGGCATGGTAGCGACGGTGACCGACCAGATCGGCAGTAGCCGCCTCGTGAGCGTTCACCCACCAGTACACCAACGAGTCGCCGATGGAGTAGGCCACGTCGTGCTGCAGGTCGGCAACACCATCGAGCGCCTGGCCGGTGCGCATCCACTTCTTGACGGACTTCATCTGAGCGTCGAAATCGGCGCGCGAGTTAAAGACATGCATGACTTATGCCTCCTTAATGGGTGCCAGCGCCTGAGCCAGATCGGCAGACGTCAGCGGTCGCAGGGACACCTCAAAGCTGAAGCTCTCAAAACGGGTGCGATAGGAATCGAGCACCTCGGAGCCCCAAGAGTTCGAGCCAAGGCCGAGCAACTGGTCGTTGATGTTGACCGTGACCGTGTCGCCCTTGACAAGGTCGTAGACGTGCTTGGCGTTATCGATGGCCTCGCAGCTATAGGGCCATGCCGAGAACGAGAACGGGTTGGAAGCGGCGTCGCTCGGACGTGTCACGACCAGACCGTCACCGTGGCTAGAGCGCAGGGCAACCCAGCGGGTACCCTCGCGGTTGGCGCAGTCCTGAGGCATAACGTAGGGCGTGAACATGTCGTCGACCGTAGTGCGGTAATGACCGACCGGGTTGGCGCGCAGAGAGTCCGGATAGTTCTCGCCCGGGCCGTGGCCATACCACTCAACGGCACGATCGCAACCGGGAACCTCGAAGGAAATGCCAATACGCGGGATGATGTCCGAGTAATCGCCGTAGGGCTCGCCGGAGACCTTGAGGTCGACGCGACCGCTCGGCAGCACGGTGTAGACGAGCTCGACGCGCATGCCAAACGCACGGACGGGAGGAGCGATACGCTGGCTCACGGTAACGACGACCGCGTTGCCGTCCTGCTTCCAAGAGACACTGCGGGTGGACGTCTGCATCACATCGATGAAGTTGTCCTTCCACAGGGAGTCATACTCCTGAGCGTGGTTGTCGACGAGCGGATGCCAAAAACCAACCTGGGGACCGGAGGCCATGACGTCACGGCCGGATGCCTTCCACTTGCTCACGGTGCCGTTTACCTTGTTGAAGGTCAGCTCGCCGTTGAGGGAGTGAATGCGAATCTCCTGCTCGGTCTCCTCGACCGTAAGCTCAGGACGAGTGGGAGCCGCGATGGCCGGCGCCGGATGGTTTGCGATGGCAAACTGGCTTGCGCCCAGTTGGAACATCGGCTCGCACCAGACGTGAGCGGCCATGGTGTAGGCGCGCACGGTCAGCAGGGTCTCGCCTACCGCGGCCTCGTGAATCACTAGCGGAAGCTGGACGGACTCACCGGGGGCAACCGCACCGGGCACGAGCGTCTTGCGGCACACTACATCGCCATCCACCAGGGTCTCCGCCGACAGGCAGACATCCTCGAGGGTGGTGAACCAACGCTTGTTGGTGACAGTCAGCTCGCCCGCCTCGGCGTCATAAGCCATGCGAACCGGGCAGATGACCTGGCCGTATTCGGTAAGGCCCGGGCTCGGCTGCTGCCAGGGGAACACCATGCCGTCGATGCAGAAGTTGCTGTTGTTGGGGTAGTCGCCGTTGTCGCCGCCATACATGTCGTAGGCAACGCCGTCCTCGGTCACAGCGGCCAAGCCGTGGTCGCACCATTCCCAAATGAACTGGCCCTGGATGCAATCCCAGCGATCGAAGACCTCCTGGTACTCGGACAGGCCTCCGGGGCCATTGCCCATGGAGTGACCGTACTCGCAGTTGATGCGCGGCTTGGGGAATGGATGCTCACCAAAGTCGTTCATCTGCGACACGCGGGAGTACATGGTGGAGATAACGTCGACGGTATCGGCGTTGCGGTCCTCCTCGTAGTGGACCGGACGACCGTCGAGCTCGTGAGCCTTGGCGTACATCGCGCGGATGTTGCAGCCATAGCCGCTCTCGTTGCCCATCGACCACATAATGATGCAGGCGTGATTGCGCTCCTGCATCACCAGGCGCTCAATGCGGTCGGCGTAGGCCGGCTCCCATGCCGGGTCGTCGGTCACCAGGGCGATATTGCCGATATTCTCGAAGCCGTGGCTCTCCATATCGGTCTCGGCGACCAGCATGATGCCATACTCATCGCACAGCTCGTAGAAGCGCGGGTCATTGGCATAGTGAGAGGTGCGCACCGCGTTGATGTTGTGCTGCTTCATGAGCTCCAGGTCGCGGCGCATGCGATCGAGGCCCACGGCACGGCCCTTGTGATCGTCGTGATCGTGGCGGTTGACGCCATGCATCTTAAAGTAGGTGCCGTTGAGGTAGATATGATTGCCCTCGACCGTCACCTCGGCAAGGCCCTGACGATGTGGCACGTACTCGCTGACCTCGTCGCCGTCGTAGACCTCAAACGTCAGGTCATAGAGAAAGGGATCCTCGGGGTTCCAAAAATGGGCATCGGCAACGCTGCACTCGGCATGACCGTCGACGCACTCACCCGTAGCCACCACGTTCTCGCCATCGCTGAGCGTAAACACGACGCGGGAAGCGCCCTCGGCCACCGTATCGAGCGTAATCAGAGCGGCATCGCCCTCGCGGCGCGTGCGGAACCTAAAGTCGACCAGGTGTGCGGCGGGACGCTGCATAAGGTACACATCGCGGAAGATGCCCGATGCCCACCACATGTCTTGGTCCTCGATATAGCTACCATCGCTGTACTGCAGAACCTTGACCGCAAACAGGTTGTCGCCCTCGACAAGCGCGTCGGTCACGTCGAACTCGGCAGACAGGCGCGAGCCCTTGGTCATGCCGATAAACTTGCCGTTGACGTACAGCTCGCCATAGCTCTCGATACCGTCAAAGCGAATGATCTCGCGAGCGCCGGCAGGCACGGCGGGAAGATTGACGATGCGCTGGTACACGCCCGTGGGGTCGTCGGAGGGAACGAACGGCTGATCCACCGGGAACGGGAAACCCTCGTCGGTGTAGGCAAGGTTGCCATAACCGTCTACCTGCCACAGGTGCGGAACCTCCACGTGATCCCACTCGGGCTTGTACGTGGAAAGCTCCTCGTTGGAGACGGCAGCGGGGCCCTCAAAGAGGCGGAACTGCCACGAGCCGGACAGCTGGACAAACCCGCGCGACAGCTCGCGGCTGTACGTTGCAGCGAGATCGGCGGTCTCGTAACCCATAAAGTACGCATGGGGTGCCAGGCGGTTCCTGTGGGTGAGCGCTTGGTTTTCCCAATCGTTAATGGCGTCCATGGTGATGCTCCTTCGTCATCGTAGTGATTCTTGTGCAACCGGTTGTCCTTATCTTACGGGCGATGCAAAAAACTGTGCAACCGGTTGTCCGCTGAACGGTCGATTTTGCCGGATTAACGGTGCAACCGGTTGTACAACCATGCTATTTATGTCACCCTAAGCTTAGGTACACAGCACAGGGCATCGTTCTTGAGCTCACAGGCAACTGTCGCGCCTACCTATGTCTCGCCCATACATGCCGTGCTCAGTCGCAGTTTGATTGCAAAACGACACCGGTCACCGGATACCATGAACGCCGTTCACGCGCGCTATAGTAATCTGTATCCGCATTAGCCTTTATCGATAGCCCACCGACCCAATTGCACAGGAGACGCCATGACCCAACCAGCACGCACCGCACCCACGCTTGCCGAGGTTGCTGAAGCTGCCGGCGTATCGCGCTCCACGGCATCGCGTGCCCTCAACGATTCGCCCCGCATTAGCGAGGAGACCAAAAAACGCGTCCGCACAGCGGCGAAAAAGGTTAACTTCGTTCCCAACGCACGTGGCCGGGCACTCGCCGTCGGACGCACGGAAATTATCGCCGTACTGGTTACCGAGCCCCTTAATGAGCTGTTCGGCAACCCCACCTACAGTGAGTTTTTGAGCGGTATTACCGAGGAACTTTCGGAGTCGTCTTACTTGCCCGTGATCTTGCAGGCATCTTCCTCGCATGAGCGCAATCGCGCACGCGAGCATTTTGAGCGTCGCTCGTTTGACGCCGTCATCGACGTCTCGCCCTACAAGGGCAGCGAGCTGCTCGAGGTGCTGTGCGAGCTGGGCGTACCCACCGTGTTGTGCGGCCAGCTCGAGGGCCACCCCTATCGCGATGTGTTCTCGACGGTCTACTCCGACGACGAAGAGGGCGGACGCTTTGCGGCGCTCGCTATGAAAGATCGCGGACGCAAGGACATCGTTGCCGTGCTGGGGCCGCAGGATAACCCCGCCGTCGTCGACCGCCTTCGCGGCTACCGTGCAATTTTGGGCGAAAGCCTTCCGGATGAAAATGTCATCTATACCGGATGGAGCAGCGGAGACGGTTACCAAGCCACGCGGCGCCTGCTCGCGCGCGAAATACATGCCGACGGCGTGCTATGCGGATCGGACCGTATCGCAACCGGCGTTATCGCCGCATTCAACGAAGCGGGAATTAACGTACCCAAAGACGTTTCGGTCGTGGGCTTCGATGACCACGAGGTCGCAGCTCGCAGCGTCCCCGCGTTGACGACCATTCGTCAGCCGCTTCGCGAGGAAGGCCGCATGGCCGCAGGCATTGCGCTCGATATGATTAACGGTGCCGCGCCCACCACCACCGTCATGCATATGCAGCTCGTTCAGAGAGACTCACTGTAGGAAACTGGGCCGGGCTTTCCGCGACGTCCGGTCGCCCCATGCCCTCACAACCTCCGCGCATAAAAAACGAGGGAAGGCACGCGTCCTTCCCTCGTTGCGGGCAATATGTAGCCGCTCGCCTACATCAGGCGCAGGCTGACGTCCTTGAGCTGGGCGCCACTAACGGCACTCGGGGCGCCCGACATGAGGTCGGAGCCGCTGGCCGTCTTGGGGAACGCCATGACGTCGCGGATGGAGTCGGAGCCGGTGAGCAGCATGCACACGCGGTCCAGGCCCAGAGCGAAACCGCCCATCGGGGGTGCACCAAACTTGAGGGCCTCCATGAGGAAACCAAACTGAGACTCGGCGCGCTCCTCGGTAAAGCCCAGGAGCTTGAGCATGGACATCTGCATCTCGGCGTTGTGGATACGCATACCGCCACCGCCGGCCTCAAAGCCGTCCATGACAAAGTCGTAGGTGCACGAACCGGCTGCCAACGGGTCGGCCTCGATCTTGGCGATGTCGGTCTCGGTCGGCAGGGTAAAGGGCTGGTGCTCGGCAGCATAGGCCTTGCGATCCTCGTCCCAATGGAACAGCGGGAAGTTGACGACCCACAGGAAGTCGTGACCCTCACGCTTGATCTCGAGTGCGTTGGCCATGTGCGAACGCATGCCGCCCAGGATCTCGTCGGAGAGCAGGCGCGGGCCGGCAGCGAACATCACAAGGTCGCCGGGCTCGACGTCCATGCGCTCGCGCAGAGCGGCCATCTCCTCGTCCGAGAAGAACTTGACGATGGGGCTGTTGATGGAGCCGTCCTCGCGGAAGGCGATCCAGGCCAGGCCCTTGGCGCCAAACGTGGAAGCCACGCCGGCGAGCTTATCGATCTTGGCACGTGCCCAGGCACCGGCGCCCTTGGCGTTGATAGCCTTGACGACAGAGCCCTCCTCGTTTGCGGCAGTCGCAAAGACCTTGAACTTAGAGTTGGCAAAGATGTCGGTCAGGTCGACCAGGTGTATGCCATAGCGGGTATCGGGCTTGTCGGAGCCATAGGTGTCCATGGCATCCCAGTAGTTCATGCGACGCAGCGGCGTGGGCATCTCGACACCCATGCGGCCGAAGGCATCGGCCAGGACCTCTTCGAGCGCGCTCATAACATCGTTCTGGTCCACGAAGGACATCTCGATATCGACCTGGGTGAACTCGGGCTGACGGTCGGCACGCAGGTCCTCGTCGCGGAAGCACTTGGCAACCTGGTAGTAGCGCTCGACGCCACCGACCATGAGCAGCTGCTTCAGAAGCTGCGGGGACTGCGGCAGGGCGTAGAAGTTACCCGGCTGGATACGGCTGGGAACAATGAAGTCGCGGGCGCCCTCGGGCGTGGACTTAAACAGGGAGGGCGTCTCGACCTCCATGAACTCACGGTTGTGCAGCGCCTCGCGAATGGCAAAGGTAAAGTCGGAGCGCAGCTTGAGGTTGGCCATCATCTCGGGACGGCGGAGGTCCAAATAGCGATAGCGCAGGCGGGTATCCTCGCTGGTCTCGATGCCGTCCTCGATCTGGAACGGCGGAGTGACGGACGCGTTGAGCACCTCGGCGTGGTCGGTCAGGACCTCGATCTCGCCGGTCGCGAGCTTGGTGTTGGTGGTCTCCTCACCACGAGCGCGCACGACGCCGTGGATCTTGATGGGCCACTCTGGACGCATGGTCTCGGCAATCTTAAAGGCGTCGCCGTCGGAGTGCTCGGGGTCGAAGGTGAGCTGCGTGATGCCCTCGCGGTCGCGAAGGTCGCAGAAGATAAGGCCGCCGTGGTCGCGGCGACGGCTCACCCAACCGGTGAGGGTGACCTCTTCGCCCACGTTCTCGAAGCGAAGCTCGCCGCAGGTACGGGTGTGCATAGAATGCTCATCGATGGGACGGGTCTGGCTCATACCAGTGATCCTCCTTTATGGATCTGTGCCGCCCCGTGTCGTTCCGGGCGGCGTCGTACAGATTTGCCCAGCCTGCGTAAACCGCGCAGCCAGACATGGCGTTCTATGTTATCGCACCCGCGTCGATGTGCCGCGAAAAAGTGGCCCCTGCCCAAAGACTTGACGGAGACGAAACAATTGACGCACCGTGGCCGTCGCCCGGGCGTGCGGCGTGCGACAATGTGCCCCAATACAACTGCACTCGGAAAGGCCCGCCATGACTGCACGCCTCATCGTTATGGATATCGACTCCACGCTCATCAACCAGGAGGTCATCGACCTGTTGGGCGAAGAGGCCGGCGTGGGCGAGCAAGTTGCACAGATCACCGAACGCGCCATGCGCGGCGAGCTCGACTTTAAGCAGGCACTCAAGGAGCGCGTGGGGCTGCTTGCCGGCCTTGACGAGAGCGTGTTCGAGCGCACCTTTGCGCGCGTGACGTTTACCCCCGGCGCGCTGGAGCTTGTGCGCTCGGCGCACAGCAAGGGCTGGAAGGTCGGCGTGGTAAGCGGCGGCTTCCACGAGGTCGCTGACAAGATCGTAACCGCCGCGGGCATCGATTTTTGCCTGGCCAACCGCCTGGAAGTCATGGACGGCAAGCTCACCGGTAAGTTGGCTGCCAACATTGTGACCAAGGAGTCCAAGCTCATCCAGCTGCTGGACTGGGCAGTTGAGTGCGGCGTCGACATGGCCCACACGGTCGCTATTGGCGACGGAGCAAACGACATCCCCATGATCCAGGCCGCGGGCACGGGCATCGCGTTTTGCGCCAAGCCCAAGACGCGCGAGGCCGCCCCGTTTGCCATCGACGAGCGCAACCTCATGCTCGCTATGGACATCATCCTGCGCGACTAACCGATCCGTCTAACAACAGAATCAATTCCTCTATGTCTAGTTTCCGAACAATTTTGTCTTAGTGTTCGGAAACATACCCTTTGAGTGCTAGACTTTGCGCCGTCGAAGGGAACATATATGGATAAGCAAGATCTTGAGCAATTGCTGAGCGATGTTGCCGGCGGAGCAGTCACCCCGGCCGTCGCCCTCACACGCATCCAGACGGCGCCGACCGCCGATCTGGGTTTTGCGCAGCTCGATCTTTCGCGCGGGGTGCGCCAGGGAGCCGGCGAGGTTGTCTACGGTGCCGGTAAAACCGCCGAGCAGATTGCCGCCATTATCGAAGCGCTGCGCGATGCCGGCCAGGAGCGCATCCTGGTCACGCGCCTGGATGCCGAAAAGGCAGCCCGCACCTCGGAGCTTCTCGTCAACGACATCGACCTGGGATATGTCCCGGACGCGCAGCTCGCCCTCGTGGGCGGCAAGCCCTCCCCTACCGGCAACGGACGCATCGTCGTCGCCTGCGCCGGCACGAGCGACTTACCCGTCGCCGAAGAAGCCGCGTTGACGGCCGAGTTCTATGGCAACGAGGTCGACCGCCTCTACGACGTAGGTGTCGCCGGCCTGCACCGCCTGCTCGCGCATGCCGAGGAACTTGCCCAGGCGCAGGTGGTCATCGCCATCGCCGGCATGGAGGGCGCGCTGGCGAGCGTTATCGGCGGTCTGGTGAGCTGTCCGGTCATCGCCGTTCCCACCAGCGTTGGCTACGGCGCAAGTTTTGGTGGCGTAGCCGCGCTGCTCGCCATGCTCAACTCCTGTGCCAGCGGCGTTTCGGTCGTCAATATCGACAACGGCTTTGGCGCCGCCTACCAGGCAAGTCTTATCAATCATCTGAGCGCCGGCACACCCCGCGCCCGCTAAGGAGCATTCCATGTCCAATCATCAGCACACGCTTATCATCGACGGCACCTCGGGCATCAGCGGCGACATGACCGTCGCGGCCCTGCTCGATCTGGGCGCCAGCGAGGAGCACCTGCGCGAACAGCTCGCCACACTGCCGGTTGACGGGTTTGAGGTTGCCGTTACACGCGTAAACAAGCATGGCATCGACGCCTGCGACTTTGACGTTCAGCTGGCAGAGGAGCTCGAGAACCACGATCACGATATGGCCTGGCTCTACGGCAACAAAGCAGCTGCCGAGCACGAGCACGAGCACCACCATCATGACCATGGTGAGCACGAACACTGCCATGAGCATGATCATGAGACCCACGGCCATGGCCATGAGGGCCATCATCACGCCCACCACCATCACCATCGTTCTTTGGCGGACGTCACCGCCATCATCGACGGCTCGCAGCTAAGCGATGGCGCTAAGCGTCGTGCGCTCGCCATCTTTACCGCGCTCGCCGCCGCCGAGGCCAAGGCCCACGGCAAAACGCCCGAGACCGTCATGTTCCACGAGGTAGGCGCCGTCGACTCCATCGTCGACGTCTGCTCTGTCGCCATCTGCCTCGACGACCTGGGTATTGAGGATATCGTGGTCGAGTCGCTCTCCGAGGGCCACGGAACCATCCACTGTGCCCACGGCCTTATGCCCATTCCCGTCCCCGCTGTCGTCAACCTGTGCCAGGCGGGCAATATCGCCCTCATGCCTGCACCGGTCGCTGGCGAGCTCGTGACGCCCACGGGCGCCGCCATCGTCGCCGCGCTGCGCACGTCCGAGCACCTGCCGGCACGCTACCGCATCGAAGCCGTCGGCTACGGCGCCGGTAAGCGCCCCTACGAGGGTTGCTCCGGCACGCTCCGCTGTCTGCTCGTTCACGTGGATGCATAGCCATGGATGCCCGCAAAGAAAAAAGCCGCGCCGCTATTGTCACGGCGTTTTCCGAGCTCCTTCGCGAGGAGGACTACGGCAAGATCACTGTCGGCGACATCATCGCTCGCGCCCACGTAGGCCGCGCGACATTCTACGGTCTCTTTAAGAGCAAAGACGACCTACTGTCCGAGCTCGTGAGCGATATCTGCACCCACGCCCTCGATGACGATGGCACACCGCTCGACGACCCGCTCGTGCAAGTCGAGCATATCCTCAACAACCTCTGGGATCGTCGTCAGGGCGTACGCGCCCTCGTAGCCGGCGCCAGCTCACGCGTCTTCGCCGACTGCTTACGCAAGACCATCATGTCGCGCGCAGCCGAAACCGTGCCCGTCGACCCCTCAGGCCCCGCCGGCACCATGGACCGCAGCTTCTTACTACACCACATAGCCTCAAGCTTCGTAGCCACCGTCCAATGGTGGGCCTGGCACAACTTCCAAGCAGACAAAGCCGACGTAGCCAAAGACTACCTCTCAGCCATAAAACCCCTCTTCAACTAAACGCCCCATCCCATCCCAAGGCGTCGCCCCTTCCCAAAGTACCGCTTGCATTTCAAAGCACCCAACAGCCAAGCGCCCACCACATCCAAATTCAGATATATATGTTGGGTTGCTTGTTCGAACACAGCCAAGAATGCCCAGGGCTCGGTAGGGGTTAACTTTCCAACGCACTCCGCAGGACGCAAAAAGGCTCGCCGCACGAAGTGCGCAGCGAGCCTTTTTGCATGTCCGAGGACGCGTTGGAAAGTTAACCCCTACCGAGCCCGGACCTTATAGAGCCGTCCTTTGACTAGAACATGCCCAAGAAACCATGCACAAACAGCGCGGCCAGAGCGGCACCGACAAACGGCGCGATGCCAGGAACGAGCAGGCCGTACTTCCAGTTGTTGTCAGCCTTGTTCTTAATCGGCAGCACCTGATAGGCCATGCGAGGACCAAGGTCACGAGCCTGGTTCATGGCGAATCCGGTGATGCCGCCCATGCCCATGCCAACAGCCCAAACGATCAGACCGACGCAGATGGCGAGCATCAAAACGTTCTCGCCAGCACGGTTAGCAGCAGCAAGGATGGCGCTGATGAACACGAAGGTGCAGATAGCCTCGCAGAAGAAGTTGCGGGCATAGTTCGTGCCCTCGGTGGTTGGGTTGGTCGAGAAGATGTTGCGCTGAGCAATGGGGTCGACGACGCCCTCGGAAGCCTTGAACTCATCGGCATACATCAACCAAGCGATTACGGCGCCCACAAAGCCGCCGAGCATATCGGCAACCATGAAGGGGATGCAGCTGCTCCACGGCACCAGGCCGACGATGCACTGGGCAAGCACCATGGCGGGGTTCATGCACACGGCGCCGCCAAAAACAAACAGGCAGACCGAGATGCCAAAAGACCAGGTGGTGATGGCAAACATGTGACCGGAGCCCTGATACTTGGTGCCCTTAAGCACGGTATCGCAGTGTACGCCCACGCCAAAGATGATCATGAGGGCCGTTGCGCCGAATTCGCAGAGGAGTTTGGTAAGCATAAAACCTTATCTTTCTTGTCGGTTATGAACGATTCGTTTAGGCCGCGTACTAGTGCTGAGCGACGACAACGCCCAGGCCATCGGGAATGACGGCCACCTTGGCATCGGCACCCTTCATCTCAAAGGCGAGCTTGAGCGCCTCATCGAGGGTGTTGACCGGCGTCATGTGCATATCCTTGATCATCTGGTGATCGCACAGGTCGGTGACCATGATCACGGGGTGATGCGCCAGGATGCGGGCAAAGATCTGGCTCGTCCACTGGTCGGGCAGGGTCTCGTCCTTAGGACGGTCGATGCAGGCACGCTCAAACTCCGCCGGATCGTTGTCGGCGATGTTGTGATAGAAGCCCTCGCCACCGTGGCCGTCGGCACAACCGGCGACGTCGATGATCACGCCGCCCTCGGGAAGCGTGGCCTCGGCAGAGCACATGCCCTTCACGGCCTGATAGATGTTCTGGTCGAGCGGGTAGCCGCCGTTGGTGGTGATGGCAATCTCGCACTCAACGGGCTCAACGCCGGCAAGGCTCTTCACGAACTCACAGCCGGCCTCGTGCGCCTTGTGAATGTCGCCGGCAAAGGAGCCGATGACCTCGTGCTTGCCGTTGAGCACCACGTTAAGCACAAAGGCAAGGTGAGCCATCTCGGCAGCGGCAAACATGTCCTCGCTCACGTGGTTGTGGCACAGGTTGCCGGCACGCGAGTGGGAATCATTCACAAACTGACCGTTGTGGTTGTACATGATGGTCTTGTAGCTGGCGATGCCAGGCAGGACGGACTTGCGGCTACCAGAGAAACCGGCAAAGAAGTGCGGCTCAATAAAGCCCTCGGCAAGCAGCAGATCGCAATCGGCGGCAATCTTGTTGATGATGCACTCGCCACCAGAAGGCAGGGTGCCGATCTTTTTCATCATGCTGTCGTCAGTCGCGACGTGCATAACGATTTCCTCGTTGGCAACGATCTCCTCGCCGTACTTGTTGACGAGTTCCTCATGCGTCGACGGACGATGCATACCCGTAGCAACCAGAATGCGCACGCGAGCCTCGGGCGCAGCAGAATGGATGTGATGCAGCAGAATAGGCATCGTCACACGCGAGGGAACGGGACGCGTATGATCGGAGCTAATAATGACAATATCCTTCTTGCCAGCACAAAGCTCCTCGAGCGACGGCGAACCATAAGGGTTGGCAAGCGACTCCTCTACCAGCTCTTCCTGCGATTTTGTAGTCTTAAACTCGTTTTGATGACCTTCCATCACACCCGCGAAGTTCTTATCCTCGAGCTCCAGATGCAACGTCTTGTGGTCAAACGGCAGTTCACATTCAAACAATGACGAGCGCCCTCTTCCTTTTCAACTGACACACTAGATAAACCGTTGGAAGGATACGCCGCTCACCGAAAAACACCACCGTCCACCGACTCATTAACACAACGTTCATATTTGACCCACAACAAAACGGCCGCGACCCCAAACGGGACCGCGGCCGCCTGTCAAAGACACTATAGACAGGATGATTTACGCAGCGTCGAGGCAAACATCTAGCCCGAGACGTACGCACGTAAGCCATTTTGCATAAATGCGTTAATTAATTGCATAAAATGGCGCATGGATTTCTAGCCGTAACAGGGTAGTGCTCTCCGGAGCGTGCATTTTTGCGAGTATTCAGCATCGCGGGATAAGATTTTGGTGCCAAAAGTCTTTCAAAAGGTAGATAGTCCTCATGGCTCGTCCCATCTGGATGGCATGCGGCGAGAAACCAGCCATATATGAACATCGGCAAAGCCCAATCGTCATGCAAAAGCATCAACAGGAGCCGCGAAAGCCGGCTATGGCCTTATGCATCAATCTTTGGCTGCTGAAAACTCCGTTTTTTGCACGTCGCCCCAAGCACCACCCTCACCCAGCGGCTGATCCGCCGAAGACCGGACA
>URYT01000033.1 GCA_900552185.1 uncultured Collinsella sp.
CAGCTGGTAGAAGGCGTGCTGGCCGTTGGTGCCGGGCTCGCCCCAGAAGATCTCACCGGTGTCGGAGGTCACGGCGCTGCCGTCCCAGCGGACATGCTTGCCGTTGGACTCCATGGTGAGCTGCTGCAGGTAGGCCGGGAAACGGTGCAGGTACTGGCAGTACGGCAGCACGGCATGGCTCTTGGAACCGAAGAAGTTGACGTACCAGACGTTGAGCAGACCCATCAGCGCGACGGCATTGTTCTCGAGCGGCGTGTTGCAGAAGTACTCGTCGATGGCGTGGAAGCCCTCAAGGAACTGCTGGAAACGCTCGGGGCCGAGCACGACGATCAGCGACAGGCCCACGGCGGAGTCGACGGAGTAGCGGCCGCCGACCCAATTCCAGAAACCAAAGGCGTTGGCGGGGTCGATGCCGAAGGCCTCGACCTTCTCGAGTGCGGTGGAAACGGCGACGAAGTGCTTTGCCACGGCCTCGGCGTTCTGCTCATCGGAGCCATCGATGGCGCCCTGAGCCTTGAGCTGCTCGAGCATCCAGGTCTTGACCTCACGGGCGTTGGTGAGGGTCTCGAGCGTGGTGAAGGTCTTGGAGACGATGATCACGAGCGTGGTCTCGGGATCCAAACCCTTGAGCTTCTCGGCCTGGTCGTTGGGATCGATGTTGGAGATATAGCGGCAATCAATACCGGCGTCGGCATAGGGACGCAGGGCCTCGTAAGCCATGACCGGGCCCAGGTCGGAGCCGCCGATGCCGATGGACACCAGGTGCTCGATCTTTTTGCCGGTAACACCCTTCCACTCACCGGAGCGCACGCGCTCGGCGAAGGCATACATGCGGTCGAGGACCTCGTGCACGTCGGCGACGACATCCTGGCCGTCAACGATGAGCTGGCCCTTCTCGCTTGCCGGGCGGCGCAGCGCGGTGTGCAGGACGGCGCGGTCCTCGGTGGTGTTGATGTGCTCGCCGGAGAACATGGCGTCGCGGCGCTCCTCGAGCTTCACCTCGCGGGCAAGATCGCACAGCAGCTTGACGGTCTCATCGGTCACCAGGTTCTTCGACAGATCGAAGTGCAGGTCACCGGCGTCAAAGCTCAGCTTGTTCACGCGCTCGGCATCGGCGGCGAACCAGGCCTTGAGGTCGATACCTTCGGCCTCGAGCTTCTCTTGATGAGCCTCGAGTGCCTTCCAAGCGGCAGTCGACGTAGCATCGATAGGTGCGGCAACAGTTGCCATAGAGTCCTCCTCAGCATACGGGCGCACGCCTCCATGCGCCCGGACATTCAGATGCCACTATTCTAGCGCAGGTCAAGACTATAATCAGCGAGCGTTGCCAATCGGCCCCCAAACGGCAACCGACCAAAAAGGGACAGGTTTATTTTGGCAGGTCAAACGCTTTACCAACCAAAAATAACCCATCCCTTTATGCCAAATACTAGGCCGCGGCGCACACGCTGCCGAGCAACTCACGCAGAGGAGACCCAATGCCCTCCAGCAGTTCGGGCGCGATGATGGCAAAAACGGGAACCTCGCCGACGCCCACGACAGCAGGCACCTTGCCCTCCAAGACAATGCATCCATAAGGGACAAAACCGTCTTCGCCGGCATCGAGCGCCGCCATGCGACGCGCGAGTTCGCGCGCAAAGCCAGCAGTATCGGCATCGCCAATCGCCAATACAAAGTCCACCCCTTCGTCGGTCGCCAGGGCCACGGCTTCGTCGATCAGCTCGTCTCCCCCGTCGCCCTCAACCGAGCCGCAGCGGAAAAGCACGCGCTCGAGCAGAGCTCGATCAAGCGAGCCGAGTGCCGCCGAGACAAGCTCATCACGCGTGTGCTTGTCGCCTCCCAGCACGACCAGTGCCTTAGTGCCGCCATAGTGGGCAACCAATCGCCCGCACCAGCGAGCCACATCCCCATCCGCAACCAAGCGTGTCGGCATACCAAACCCATAATTGACCATCTTTCCCACAGCCCTTCCGTGCGTATAGGCGGTATCGATTGTTAGGCTCATGCTACGAAGCAAGGTTTTCCGAGCTGTTTCGCACTCTTTAGAGCTGCGTTAAAAAAACCCGATGCAGCCGCACGACCATACCTACCAAAACAAACTAGTCCCTTTTTGGCAGGTTTTGACGATGTCCAGATGAGCGGGTATTATCGAACAAGTATTCGATAAGAACATGTGTTTGATGGGAGGACGCGTGGGACACGAGCGTCACACCTATATCTGCATCGACCTCAAGACGTTCTACGCCAGCGTCGAGTGCGTCGACCGCGGGCTCGACCCGCTCACCACCAACCTGGTCGTTGCCGACGAATCGCGCGGGCGCACGACCATCTGCCTTGCCATCACACAGGCCATGAAAGACCTCGGAATCCATAACCGCTGTCGCCTGTTCGAGATTCCCGACGGTATCGACTACATCAAGGCCGTACCGCGCATGCAGCACTACATGGAGGTGTCGGCGCAAATCTACGGTATCTATCTGGAATTCGTCAGCCCACAGGACGTGCACGTCTACTCCATCGACGAATGCTTTATCGACGTGACGCCCTATCTGGACCTCTATCACACCGACGCTGAAGGCTTCGCCTGCATGTTGCGCGACGAGGTCCTGGCGCGCACCGGCATCACGGCAACGGTTGGCATCGGCCCCAACCTATTCCAGGCCAAGGTGGCACTCGACATTACCGCCAAGCACGTACCCAGCCGCATCGGCATACTCGATGACGAGACCTTTCGCAAGGAGATCTGGCCCCATCGCCCCATCACCGACATCTGGGGCATTGGGCCCGGCGTGGCAGCACGACTCGAAAAATACGGCGTCTACGATCTGATGGGCGTCGCGGCGCTCGACGAAAACCTGCTCTACGACGAGCTCGGCGTCAATGCCGAGTATCTTATCGACCACGCCTTTGGGCGCGAGCCGACAACTATCGCCGATATTCAGGCCTATCGCCCGCAGGCAACCTCAACTACCACAGGACAGGTGCTCTCGAAAGGCTATGCCTATGAACGGGCCTACACCGTCTTGCGCGAGATGGTCGACAACGCTGTGCTGGACTTAGTCGATAGGCACGTGGTGTGCAACAGCATCTCGCTCTTTGTAGGCTACGCGAGCGAGCGCGCCGACATACGCCGCCTCGACGCCAGCGGCACAGCACAATATGTAGACGGATGCGGGCACCTGCGTTCGAGCACGTCGAGCATCGAACCCGCCGCAACCGACGGCCCCGAGCTCGCGCCCCGCGCGCCCAAGCCCGTCCAACGCGACGACGAACGCCGACGTTTGGTGCGAGAGGCACAGGCGATTGACGGCATCTTTGTGGGCGAACACGGCGGCAAGCCGCGTGGTGGCTATGCCGCGCTCTTTGCGCACTCCAACGCCTCGCGCAAGCTGCCCGAGCGCACCAATTCGTTTAAGAAGATCATGGGCTATTTCGATGAGCTCTGGGCGAAGACTGTCGATCCCAAACGACCGGTCAAGCGCATCAACCTGGGATTTGGCAACCTCATGCCCGAGGAATTTACCACTATCGACCTGTTCAGCGATGTTAAGGCCGATGAGCGCGAGCGCGACCTGGCGCGCGCCGTCCTGGCCGTGAAGGGCAAGTACGGCAAGAACGCGCTCGTCAAGGGATTAAGCTTCACCGCCGGCGCCACCGCACGCGAACGCAACGATCAGGTAGGAGGACATCGTGCCTAAGTCCCAACAACAGCCGATGCGGCCACCGACGCCTTTTGAACGTCTAGCGGACCCCGAGGGAAGACGTCGATCCGCCGACCCCAAGCTCACCGCCAACGGCGCCGTCCGCGCCGGCCGTGCCGCGCAGTTTATGCCCTTTGCCGCCCTCACGGGATACTACGAGCTCGTGCGCAAACAAGAGATCACTGTTGAGCCCAAATGCGAACTCACGGAAGAAAAAGCCCTCGAGCTTTCGAAAAAGCTCGAGGGCCTCAAACGCGGCGACCTGGTGCGCGTCACCTATTACGATATGTACGGCTATCGTAGCCGCACGGGCATTCTCGACGAAGTGTTACCCGCATTCAAGCTGCTCAAACTCAGGGATATCGCCATCAACTTCGACGATATCCAAGGCATCGAGCTGCGTGGTCGAGCCTAGCAACGAGAACGCTTGCGCAAGACGAGAGCAATGCCAAGCACTGCGGCAGCTGCAACCAGCAATCCCAAGACCAGCGTGAGGGTCGAGTCGCCAGCGTGAGGCAGCGAGCCGTCCTTCGGAGTCTTCTTAGTGGTCGTCGAAACGGTCGTCGCGGTGCTGCTCGACTGGTCGTTGCCGCCCGTCTGGCTGCCACCAGGCTGATTGCCGCCACCCGGCTGCGAAGGATCGGTGGGTTTCGTCGGATCCGGAGTACCGGGATCAATCGGATTCTCCGAATTCTCCTTGCGCTGGATCCAAACCTGGCAACCATAGAACGGGTTGGCGGTACCAAGGCACAGACCCTGGTTGGTCACCGCAAAGGTGCGCAGACCATGGTTATACGGATCGTTAAAGCCGTTAGTCGTCAGCGTCGTAAAGTTCACGCCGTCCTCGGTCACATACATATCAAAGCCGCGCTCGGCATCGCGCAGGTAGTACATGCACGTAAGGACACTCTGCAACTTCTTGAGGTTCTCCGCACTCAGCAGCTTATCGAGCGCATCCTGAATATCACCCGGCAGCTCGGTGCCATAGGCATCCTCGTACTGCTGCTTTAGGCTCTCATAGCTATCGAGCATGTCCTGATACTGATCGGCAAAGGACTTGAAGTACGCAATCTCGCTATCGATTTTCTGAACATAAGCAGCGTCGTCTTCAACGTCCGCGGACATCGTCGCGGCCTGATCGCAAAGACCGCCCGCGGCATCCTCCAGTGCATCGCTCAGATCGCCAAAACCCTTAGCAACCTCGGTCTTCTCGTCATCGACATCGACGGCCTCGTTTGAATCATCAACCTCGGCAGCTTCGTTCGAATTATCGACCTCGACGGCCTCGTTTGAATCATCGTCCGCAAGCGTGTTCACGGGAACGATGGGGTCGTCAGGCGATTTCTTGTCGAGCAGGTGATCGAGCAGGTCCCTAAGGCGCTGAACCTGAGAGTCCCACTCCTCGGGCGTCATATCGATAATGTCGCCATTGGAGAACTGGCCGATCGGCTCAAGCAGGCTCGCGGTATCAAAGGTACCGATATACAGCTTGCCGTCGAACTTCTGCATGCGCCAAATGTACTGGTTCTCGTTTCGGCCAAAGCCCGAAGTCAGGCCGGAAATACCGCCCTCGGGGAACATGTCGGTGCGATCGCCAACGACGAGCTCCATGTTCTCGTCCTTGTCCATGCGATAGATGTTAACCGACTGCTCAAGATTGGCATTCACAAACGAGCAGTCAACGCCGCCCATGCTGCTCTTGCCGCCCTCTTCGGTGTTGGATTTGTTGAACAGGATGCGCTCGAGGGCAATCTCCTCGTCGTTGTATTCACCGATATAGAGGTAGTCGTTGTAGACGATGAGGTTGGCAGCGCCAGAACGGGTACGGGCAGGATCGATGCCAAAGCAGTACTTTGCACCGTCCGCCTTCTGATCGCCGACAATGGGAGTCCACGAATAGCTGCCGTCGGCATTCTTGTCGCCACGGACCATGGCAAACGACTGCATGGAATTATCATCGGGAGCATTCTCGGGCGTACCGGTGCAGATGGTCGCATAGAGATGGCCATTGTACGAGACCATATCCCAAATGGCGCCGCCGTAGATGCTGTCCTTATAGCGAATCGCCGGATAGCCAAACAGCGTCTCCGAGTTGGCAATCTCGGTGAAGCTGTCCTGGCCCTTCGAGGGGTCAGACGACGTCAGGATTGTCGACACAAAATTACCGTTCGCGTCTTTACCCACATTACTGATGACGAGCTGGCCATCATGGACGCACATGCCGCGGATACCGGTAGAAATGCCCTGCTTGTAGGCAGCACCGTAATCCTGCATGCTCGAAAGGCCCTGATAGACAACTTTGTACTCATCCGTCTTAGGATCGATCTCGTATACAGCAGGCAGGCCGCTTTTGCCGCCATTGGTCCTGACGCTGCCGCAGAAATAGAGCTTACCCTTATAGCTCACGGCATTGCGGGACAAAGGAGCGACGCCGTTGAGCGATTCAGAGAGCAGCAGCTTGGTCTCACCGGTCTTGGTATTGATCTTGACCAAGATGCCGCCGCTGTCCTTGTCGGCCGTGCCGTCCTCCTTCTGCTGTCCATAGAAGAACGTGCCGTTAAACATGGCCTCCAGCGTCAGGCGCATGGTCTCGACATCAAAGGAATCGCCCAGCGTACTGTTCATGAGCGTAAGCGTGTTGCCCATCGCCGCATAGCAGGTGCCCACATAAAGCCAGTCACCATAGCTCGCAGCCGCCCAAGTGTAGCTCTGGCCGCGATCGCCTTCGTTATTGGCCGTGTTACCGTCGGTGCCCGGGACGGCAACGACACCGTCACCCTGGTAGTCGACGATGCCATCAGGCTGCGACGTTCCTACCGAAGGATGCGAGAGTTTCTCAAAGGAATACCCATTTCCCGCATTGTAGGTAACGGCACCCGAAGTGTCTTCGGCATTCGCCGGCAACGGTGATGCCAAGATAGCGGCAAGCGCTGCCACCAAGCCAAGTGTTCCCACTCGTCTCATAAGGCTATAGCCTCCCCTGTCCTTAAGCCCAGTTTTAGCATTCATCATCTCTGTCCACGTTTAATTGCAATCTGGGCACAGCAATAATCAGCATATAAATATACACCTGTATTTTTTCTTACGGGATAGCGGATGCTCGATTGGTCACGAATTCCGCGCGAACCGTCACCAAACTCCACTTTCGCCGCATCCGCGAGTTGTTTTTTGCGCAAATTTTAGGACGTCGATAGCCCCAATGGGGAGGAGGCCGGTACTCATTGGAGAGGGCAGCATCTACATTTTCATAACGAAATAGCCCGCGTCTCTCACCACCGTCTCGAGTGTGTCGCGATCAACCGGGCGCTTCGAGCGTACGCGTGCCGTGTGGTCCGCATACGTCACCGTAGCCCACACGCCATCAAGCGTATTGAGGGCATTCGTCACATTCCGAGCGCAGCCCTCGCAGCTCATGCCGCCGATAAGCAGCTCCTCACGATAGGGGTAGTGGGACTCGTCGGTGTCTGCCACCACAACCTTCTTGGCTTTCTTGCCGCTCGCGCCATCACTGCAGCAACTCTTTCCGTGTGTCGAAGCGGCAATGCGACGCAGTCCAAAAAACATGCCGACGGCAATGACGGCCAGCACGATGAGATTCGCAGGGTTGAGTAAGTCACTCATGCGCTCCCCTTTCAAGTAGCCCTATCTAGATACCCCCATGGGGTGTCCCCATCTTAACCCAAAATCATGTCCGTTCGGTCAATTAGTTTCCCTCTTCAAACTTTTTAGTTGACCACGGCTTACTTTCGTGTATAAGTTTTCCTAGGCTAACAGTTTAGATCCGTAAGGAGCGTCGTGACTCGAACCATAGACATCCCAACGTTTCAGGCGGCAGTCGTGCGCAACTGCTCCCCCACGCTCGCGGGCATCAAACCGGCATCGCTCTTTACCTATCCAGGAGTCTATGTCGATCAAGACGGCTCAAGCGTAACTGCGGCGATCGAGGATCGCCGAGCACGCCTGCTCAACGTTATCGCCCGGTGCAACCGCGAGCTTAATCCGTTCGGCATCCATCTGAGCGTTTTGGTCTGGCGCCCCTGCGGGGCGCTCGTATACGCATATCGGCCCAATAGCCTCGCCACTTACCTTGCTGACCCGCGCGCCAAAACGGCACTCGCCAAGGAGGGCTACGACACCGGCAACCTCTCGGCATGTCTTGTGCACCTGGCATCGCGCATCACGCTCGCAAGCAATAACGCCGCGGAATGCGCATGCGGCCAAACCCGATGCGCATTGGACCATCAAGCACACTGCGACAACGGCTGCACCTGCGAGTTTCCACACGAAATTGGCTACTTCCTGGGGTACCCCTACGACGACGTATACGAATTCATCGCCCAGCGTGGCGAGAACTACAAGATCTTTGGAGCCTGGAAGGTCTATACGAATGTCGAGCAGGCGCTTGCGACGTTTGATGCGTACCGTGCCTGCACCCAACACCTCACCTTTATCTATCAGCAGGGCTGCAGCTTGGCGCAACTTGCCCAGGCGACCCGATAGAACGTACAAACCGCGGCCGCACACCGCACAACCGAAAGGACTCAACATGAGCAAGATCGCCGTCGTCTATTGGAGCGGCACGGGCAACACCGAGGCCATGGCAAACTTTGTCGCCGAAGGCACCACGTCCGCGGGCGCCGAGGCCGAAGTCATCCCCTGCGCCGACTTCTCTGCCGACAAGGCCGCCGACTATGATGCCTTCGCCTTCGGTTGCCCCGCCATGGGCTCCGAGGAGCTTGAATACGATGAGTTCCAACCGATGTGGGACGAAGTCAAGGAGACCCTCGGCGACAAGAAGGTCGTCCTCTTTGGCTCTTATTCGTGGGCCGAAGGCGAATGGATGGACAATTGGAAGGCGGACGCCGACGAGGCAGGCGTCAACGTGGTCGACTCCGTCATCTGTTACGACGCCCCCGACGATGAGGGCGAGGCGGCCTGCCGCGCCCTTGGAGCCGAGCTCGCCTAGCGGCAATGAGCTCCGCCCGTAACGCGCTCTGCGCCAAAACACATTCGCATCCCAACAAAAACGGGAGCCGGATCACATCCAGCTCCCGTTTTCTGCTATGTCAGTCATATAAAGCGGCTAGGAGATATTGCCCAGGAACGCCTTGGTGCGCTCGCTCTTAGGATGGTCGAAGACCTCGCTCGGCGTGCCATCCTCCACGATAACGCCGCCGTCCATAAAGACGACGCGGTCGGCGACGTCGCGGGCAAAGCCCATCTCGTGCGTCACCACGATCATGGTCATACCGTCATGCGCAAGATCGCGCATGACGCCCAATACATCGCGGACAAGCTCAGGATCGAGCGCCGACGTGGCCTCGTCAAAGAGCATCACGTGCGGATTCATCGACAGGGCGCGGGCGATGGCCACGCGCTGCTGCTGACCGCCCGAAAGCTGACTCGGCATAAAATCGATGCGCTCGGCCAGGCCGACCTTGGTCAGCTCCTCGATGGCGATCTTCTCGGCCTCTTCCTTGCTGCGCTTGAGCACCTTTTGCTGCGCAAGCATGACGTTCTTTTTGACCGACAGGTGCGGGAACAGGTTGAACTGCTGAAACACCATGCCCAAGTGCGTACGCACCTTATTGAGGTCAACGCCCTTGGCGCACACATCCACGCCCTCGACGACAATCGAACCACTCGTGGGCTCCTCGAGACGGTTAATGCAGCGAAGCATCGTCGACTTGCCCGAACCCGAAGGGCCCAGGACTACGACGACCTCGCCCTTGTGCACATCAAGGTCGATGTCGCGCAGGACCACGTTATCGCCAAAGGCCTTCTGGAGATTCTTGATGCTGACGACGACCTCGTTCGAGTTATTGGTTTCGCTCATAATAGAACCTCCTTACAGACCAGCGATATGGTCGGCGGGCGTCGCGACAACCTGTCCGGCGCTCTTGGTGGGACGCTTCTTTTTGGTTTCGGCCGTACCCAGCAGCCTCGCCTCAAGACCGCTCACCAAGCGCGCAAGCGGCAGGGTAATGACCAGATAGAACAGGGCGGCAACCACATACGGCGTAATGGAGCCCGTCGTGGCCACGATGGTGCGGGCGTTCATGACGATCTCGACCACGCCCACGGCCGCGAGCAGCGACGTATCCTTGTAAAGCAGGATGAACTCGCTGGTCAACGTAGGCAGGACATTGCGGAACGTCTGCGGAATCATGACGTAGAGCAGCGTCTGGAAGGCGTTCATGCCCAGCGAGCGAGCAGCCTCATTCTGGCCCTTGGGGATCGACTGAATACCGGCGCGGAAGATCTCGCACAGGTAGGCGGACGAGTTCATGGCCATGACGATGACGCCCAAGACATAGTCGTCCACCTTGACGCCGGCAAGCGGCAGGCCAAAGAATGCAATATAGATCTGCAGGAACGCCGGCGTACCGCGGATGACATTCACGTAGATGCCGGCAAGACAACGCAGGATGCGCGATTTGGATATGCGCATGAGCGACAGGGCAAAGCCAAAGGGGATCGCCAGCGGAAACGCCACGAGCACGATCGAGAGCGACATAAGGAAGCCCTTAAAGACGATCGGCAGGCTTTGGACCAAAATGACCGGGTTCAGGAACAGGCGCAGGAACATATTGGAGTTCCAGGCCTCGACCCACGGCTGCTCCTTAAGATCGGCCAGGAAGTTATCGAATGCCGTCACGCCCTTGATCTCGACGGAAGGAATCTTGGAAATCTTCTTGGTCGAACCGTCGGCAAGCGTATAGGTTCCGCTAAAGGCCTCATCGCCGCCCTCGACGGGGAACGTCACGCCGTAAACCTCGACACGGAAAAAGCCGCCGGCAGGCGCCGTCTCGCCAAAGTCAATCTTGAGCGTCTGGCCGTCAGCCTTGCACGTGGGCTTCATGGGCGTACGATCCATGAGGTCCTCGCCCGAGAGCATCGTCAATCGCGTGTCATCGGTACCAAACGTTGTGCCGTCGACAAACGTCAGAGAAAGACCGCTCAGCTCCTCGTCGGCATCGGCCTGAACTTCCCAGGTAATGCGCGTCTCGGTGCCGCCGACCACAGCGCTGCCCGAACCGGTGTTGGGTCGGGCGGTAATCTTTGCGGTCTCAAGCGCCTGGGCGGTCGTGGGCGCATATGCCCCCACGCACACCAGCGCGAGCGCCACGGCCATGGCGCAGGCTAGCTTTTGGAGCAAGGCGGGCAGTGGAAAACGCTGCTCCGCAGCCCCTTTGTTCAGTCGAGACAAGGTGGCTCCTATCGTAGAAGTTGCCGGCAAAACGAGACGGAAACACTCTCCGTCAAGAGAAGCGCAAAGGCCCTCTCCGCCAAAACGGAAAGGGCCCGCGCGCAATCAAGTAGCTATTTTACTTGATGTTGTACTTAGCCATGAGGGCGTCGACGGTACCGTCGTCAGTCAGGTCCTTGATGGCCTGGTTGATGTCGTCCTTGAGCTTGGTGTTGCCCTGGTTGATGGCGATGGCGTACTCCTCGCCGGTGCTGACCTGCTTGATGGTCTGGCAGGTGTTGAACTGCTCGGCGGTCAGCTGGCTGGCAACGGAGCGGTTGGTGACTACGGCGTCGCCCTTATCGGACTGCAGGGCGCTGAAGCACTCGGTGGCGTCCTTGTAGGGGACAATCTTGGCCTTGGGGAAGTTCTCCTGGGCAAAGGCCTCGGCGGTCGAGCCAGACTGGACGATGATGGTAGCGTCGGCGTTGTTGAGCTTCTCGCTGAAGTTGTCGGCCGTGATGTCGGTGTTATCGACCTTGGTCACAATAGCCTGATCGTCCATGTAGTAGGAATCGGAGAAAGTGACTTCCTTCTCACGCTCGGGCGTGTCGGTGATAGCCGCGATGGCGACGTCGTACTTGGCGCCCGAAGCAACGCCGGGGACGAGCGTGTCAAAATCATTGTTGACATACTCGACATCCAGACCCAGCTTATCGCCGATAGCCTTAATGAGTTCAAGGTCAAAGCCCTGGTAGTCGCCATTGTCATCCTTGTACTCAAACGGAGCGTACTCGGCAGAGGTGCCGACGGTCAGCGTACCGTCCTTGACGAGCGCGTACTCCTTGGAACCGTCGACCTTCTCGACCTTAGCGTCGTCAGAGCTGCTGGAACTGGCATCAGAACCAGAGGTGGCGTTGGACGAGCCGCAGCCCGTCAGAGCAAGGGCGAGCGCCATAGCACCCGTGGCGGCAAATGCGCCAAGCTTCTTCAGCTTCATAATCAGTCTCCTTCCAATGACCCCACGTGATTCAGGGGTCTGCAAAAACTGAGGGTTATTATGCACCCGCTTGGAAGAATCCGCAATTAGAAAACTGATTGAAACAAACCCATAACGTGAATGGAGCACTCCACTTTATGACAGTCATCACTGCTGCAATGACCTTAACAATTTGATTTCAGCCGCATAACCTGCAAGTTCGTTCGGTGTCTCCAAAATGAATGGCAATGCGCGCAAGCGGCCATTCGATACAATATTCTGCATAACCTGCATACCGCCGCCAAACTCTTCGCTACCCAGGTAGCCCTTACCGATGCATTCGTGGCGGTCCTTATGGGCGCCGCAGGGGTTCTTGGAGTCATTGATATGCACGGCGCGCAGGCGCTCGATACCCACCACACGATCGAACTCTTCGAGCACGCCTTCAAGATCGTGGACGATGTCGTAGCCGGCGTCATTCACATGGCAGGTGTCCAAGCAAACGCCCAACTTGGCCGACAGCTCGGGGCACTTGTCGGCAACGCCCTGGATGATGAGTGCCAGTTCCTCAAAGCTGCGGCCCACCTCGGTGCCCTTGCCGGCCATGGTCTCGAGCAGCACCGTCGTCTGTTGGCCCTCAAACATCACCTGGCACAGGGTGTCGACGATCATCTGAATGCCGGCGTCGGAGCCCTGCCCCACATGCGCACCGGGATGGAAGTTGTAGTAGTTGCCGGGCAGCGCTTCCATGCGCCGCAGGTCCTCCGCCATGGCCTCCAAGGCAAACTCGCGCGCCCGCTCTTTGGCCGAGCAAGGGTTATAGGTATACGGGGCATGAGCCACAAGCGGGCCAAAATCGTTCTGTTCCATAAGCTCGCGCAGGGCGGCCACGTCATCCATGTCAAGGTCTTTCGCCTTGCCGCCGCGCGGGTTGCGCGTAAAGAATGCAAAGGTATTGGCACCAATTGACAACGCCGTCTCCCCCATCGCCCGATAGCCCTTCGTCGTGGATAGATGACACCCGATCGTCAGCATCCCCAGCTCCCCCTCATCAGTTGCGGTGAAATAGTTCCTGTCGATGCCTTATTCTGCCGCAAACAGGAACTATTCCACCGCAAGCTATAAAAGGGGCATCAGAGATGCGGGCCACCAAGCACTACGGCTACGGGCGCCGGCGTCATGACCCCCTACGCGTCAGCGCCAAGCCCTAGAGGGCTAGACGGATTGCATCGATAATGCGCGCGCAGCGCTGTGTGGCGGCAAGGGGCATGACGGGACTCTCGAGTTTCCCCGCCCGGATGAGCTGGGTCGCATGCTGGATTTCGCCGTAGAAATCATCGACCTCAAACGGGGCATTTATTTCGAGCATTCGTCCATCGGAGCACTTCACATGGGCGAGCTCGGGGCGATGAAGGCGCTCGATTTCCAACGAGCCCCGCTCGCAGGCAATCGTTAAGCGGCTTTCATATGCTGCTTTGCCGTCGACCACCATATGAATGGATATGCCGCCGACACTCATATGGATCTCATCGGCCCAATCCACGCGGCCGCCCGATACGTCACGCCAGCGAACTTCACGAGACGAAACATCGCACGCACCCGCAAGCAGATCCTCAAACCACCCGACCGCATAGCAGCCCATGTCATATAGACAGCCACCCTGCAAGGGATCGAGCAGATAACTCGAAGGGGACTCACCATAATCGAGTTTTTGCACGCTTTCGATCGAAACGATACGGCCGAGCTCGCCCAACGCAAGCAAGCCCTTCACGCGAGTACGCATCGGGCAAAACCGATTTTTCATCGCTTCCATAAACGGCACGCCGCACTCACGGGAAACGGAGGCGATCGCATGGGCCTCTTCTTCATTCAAAACGGCCGGCTTTTCGCACAGTACGGCCTTTCCCGCGCGCAGTGTCCGACAGACCCAATGCGCATGCATGCCATGTGGAAGAGCCAAGTAGATTGCGTCGACATCGGGGTCGGCAATCAGCGCATCATAAGCCGCATCGCCGCTATCGTCAGCCGTGGCATAACTGTGCGCGGCATCAATCGAAAACGCTCGGCAAAATTCCTCGACATGTGCAGGAGTGCGGCCGGCCGCAGCCACCAGCCGTGCCCCGTCGACCTTCTTGAGCGACGATGCAAATCGATGAGAAATGCGTCCAGCGCCCAAAACGCCCCAACGAACCTCACGCAAATCATCACATGAATCCCGATGGCCCACGACAGCCCCCTTCAGTTGCGGTGAAATAGTTCCTGTCGATGCCTTATTCTGCCGCAAGCAGGAACTATTCCACCGCAAGTTATAAAAGGGTCACGAGGAGCGCGTTTTGCCGAAGGCCTTAAGCACCGCCGTCACGGGGCCAGGCTGAAAACGGCGGCGTACGTCGTCCAAGCGCCCGGGGATATCGATGTGCTGCGGGCAATGCCGCGCGCATTTGCCGCACTTGACGCAATTGCTCACCAGCTTGGGCTCGTTCGTCCGCACCGCGCTCGCCGTAAAGTATTGAGACAGCCCCGTAAACCAGCTGTGCGCATAGCTTGCGTTGTAGGCAGCAAAACACCCAGGGATATTGATGCCTTTAGGACACGGCATGCAATAGCCGCATCCCGTGCAGGGCACGCGATTCGATTTTTCAAACTCCCTCAGCACGCGTGCGATGGCATCGAGCTGAGCAGCCGTCATCGAATCCGGCAGGGCCCGATCGGCCAACGCCGCGTTCTCATCCACTTGCGCGGTATCGGTCATACCCGAAAGCAGCATCGTCACCTGAGGATGGTTCCACACCCACGAAAGCCCCCGTGTCGGGAAGCATGTTCTTCAGGGACGTAAAAGCTTCTGTCAGCATGTGGTTGTTGGACTGCTCCGCGCTCTCGATCATGGAGTCAACGTCCTCAGCAGGAATGGATGCCACATAGGAAATCAGATTCTCCGACGCGATGCACACCTGGCTGGACGTG
>URYT01000034.1 GCA_900552185.1 uncultured Collinsella sp.
CGAGCCGCACAAGAGGGCACTGAGCAGGCGCGTGGGACCGCCGTTCGCCTGCACAAGGCATGTGAGCGCCATGACCAATTGTGGTGTGGCGGCGTTGCCATCTGCGCCGGCAGCGGCATTGCGGCGCTTCGTCGCTCTCCGCGCATGGGACTCTTGCGGCGACCGTTTTCTGAGGCCATGGACAAGCTCGTGGGCGCCGTTCGCATGGGATGTTCCGTCGAACACGCGCAAAAGCTCGGTGGTGCCGCAACGGGTGGCGTCGACACCGACGGCATGGTGCGCGCCACGTCTGCACTGCCCACACCGATCTGGCACGCCGTTATGAGGCATCTTGCCGAGCACTCAAACTGCTAAATCGAAAAAGCCTGCCAATCAGCGGCGCCGCTCCACCGCTCAACAAGCCGCTCCAGGCGCCAGGCGGCATTAGCAGGACTTGTCGAGGGCAGGACGACGGCGGGCAACCCCGTCCGATCTTGTAAGTAGCGTTTGTAGAGTCGCCCTGCCGTCCCGCCGTTACAGACAACGACCTCGATCGGCGCGGCGTCGGTAATGCGCTCGATATGTGCCGGCACAACGTTGCGAATGCTCGCGTCGCTCGAGCCCTTAATGTCGCAGCTCTCGATTGCATCCCACAGGGCCACGCCGCCGTTCAGCAGCATGGCCCGCTTGGCGGCAATGGAGGCATCGAGCGTCGCGGGCTCACCGCTTGCCAAAAGATCGCCCTCGTTGGGCGGCACGGGCACACCGAGGCACGCGGCCATCACGCGCCAAAAACGGTTTTGCGGATTGCCGTAATAGAAAGCGTTGGCACGCGAAAGCACCGAGGGAAACGACCCCAGCACCAAAACGCGCGAGTGCTGGTCGAACACGGGCTCAAACCCATGCTCAATATGTTGATAGCCCTCGTCCGGCGCGGCCACGAGCTAGGCCCTCAGCAGATAGCGCACCTCATAGGGCGCAAGTTCAAGGGAGCCCGACAGCTCGACCGTGGGCGTATCGTCGGCAAGCAGGTCGACAAAGGACCCGTTGAACTCGCCGGCTCCAAAGGTGTAAGGCTCGCCCACGGCGTTCACCGCCACGAGCACCGTCGCGTCGTCGCAGGCGCGCTCGAACAGCAGCTGCTTGTTCTGGATCACCACGTTGCGATAGGCACCGTAGTTGAGAGCACGGGCCGCCGCGTCGTTTGCCGAGCGCAGGTGCGCGAGCTGCTTGATGAAGGCCGTCAGCTCGTTGGGCGCAGGCTCATCGAGCGCAGGTCGCAGCGCCCAGTCGCCATCGGGGCCGCCCTTTTCGCCGGCAATTCCCCACTCGCTGCCGTAGTAGACGCACGGGATGCCCGGCATGCCAAAGAGCATGCCGTAGGCGGGACGCAGGCAGAACTTGTCGGTAAGGATGCTTGCCAGGCGCGGCACGTCGTGGTTGTCGACAAACGACAGCAGGTGCTTGCCACGGTAGATGCACCAGGGGTCGCCGCCAAACTGACGGTGCAGCGAGTGCGCGATCTCGAACATGTTGACCGAGTTAAAGCTAGAGTACAGGCCCTTGTAGCACTCGTAGTTGGTGCAGGAGTCGAGCATCTCGTCGTTGACGATTTGGTTGTAGTCGCCGTGGAGCGTCTCGCCGATCAGCACAAAGTCGGGCTTGAGCTCACGGGTAAAGACGTGCAGGCGGCGCATAAAGTCGCGGTCGAGCATATAGGCAACGTCCAGGCGCAGGCCGTCGACGCCAAAGACCTCGGCCCAGCGGCGCACGGACTCGAGCAGGTAATCGACCACAGCGGGATTTTGCAGGTTGAGCTTCACAAGCTCAAAATGGCCTTCCCAGCCCTCGTACCAAAAGCCATCGCCATAGCAGGAATCGCCGTCAAAGCTAATGTGGAACCAGTCCTTGTACGGCGAGTCCCACTTGCGCTCCTGCACATCGCGGAAGGCCCAAAAACCGCGGCCGACGTGGTTGAAGACGGCATCGAGCACCACGCGGATGCCATGGGCATGCAGCGTGTCGCATACGGCGGCAAAGTCGGCGTCCCCACCCAGGCGACGGTCGATATGGCGCAGGCTGCGTGTATCGTAGCCGTGGCTATCAGATTCGAGCGGTGGGTTGATGAGCACAGCGCCAACGCCGAGTTCCTGCATGTAGTCGGCCCATTGGGCGACCTTCATGATAGGAGCATCGGGGTTGGGCGCGGCGTTGACAGCCTGGGCGAGCTCATCCTCGGCAACGGGCGCGGCGTTTTCGCGCGGAGCTCCACAGAAGCCCAGCGGATAGATCTGGTAGAACGTCGTCTCGTATGCCCACATAGCAACCTCCCGGTAAGCTCAACACAACGACATCCATTGTATGCCCAGCAGGGTAGCTAATTTGTGACGGGGCTCTTTTAGCTGCCCCGGCCCCTTTCCAAGTTGCGGTGGAATACGGACTGTTTGCCGGGTTTATTGGACCCAGCAGTCCGTATTTCACCGCAACTGATAGGGGGATGTGATTAGGCGACGGGCTTGGCGCGGCGTATGGCCGGGAACATCACCGTGATGGCGAGGATGACGCCCACGACGGCAATCGACCCGCCCGCGAAGCCGATCCAGGCGATACCGGGACCCGAAACCACGGCTCCGCCGATCGCGGTACCCGTGCCAATGCCCAGATTGAACAGGCCCGAGAAGATCGACATGGCGACGGCCGACGAATCTGCCGGCGTGTGCTTGATGAGCTCGGCCTGAAACGCCACGTTAAAGGCCGTGGCGCAGCAACCCCACAGTGCGCAGACGGCAAGCACTGTCACGAGCGACGATGCGGCCGGCCCCATGAGCAGCAGGGCCACCGGCACGCCGGAGAGCGTGATAGCCAAGAACGGGAAGCGATGCCCATCGAACAGGCGGCCGAACAGCCAGCTTCCGAGCAGACCGGAGCAGCCGAACGCCGTCAGCGTCATGGTGATAGCGCTTGCGTCGACATGGGCGACCTGAGCCAGGAAAGGCTCGATATAGCTGTAGCTTGCGTAATAGCCGGTCGCCATGAAGACCGTGACTGCGTAGAGCGCGATGAGGAGCGGGTTCTTGAGCAGCTCGGGCAGCTGTCTGACGGTAAAGCGCTCACCCGCCGGCATGGCCGGGAACACCGCTGCCTGGTAGACGGCCGCGATGGCTGAGAGGCCCCCGACCACGGCAAACGTCATGCGCCAGCCCACGGCCAAGCCAATGGCGCGACCGAGAGGCAGGCCAAAGATCTGCGCGATGGACGAGCCCGTAGCGATCATGCTGATGGCGAGCGCGCCGTGGCGAGTGTCGACCAGGCGCGAGGCCATAATCGAGGCGACTGACCAGAACACGGCATGTGCGCAAGCGACCACCAGGCGCGCGCAGACCAGGATGGGATAGGTCGGCGCCACAGCGGACAGGAACTGACCGAGCGAGAACACGGCAAGCACGCCCAGCAGCATCCGCTTAAACTCGAAACGCGAAGCGAACACCATGAGCGGCAACGACAGCAGCATGACGCCCCAGGCATAGACCGAGATCATGATGCCCGCCTGGGCCTCGGTGAGCGAGAACGACGCGGCGATATCAGTCAAAAGGCCGATGGGCATAAACTCCGACGTGTTGAACACGAACGCACAGCAGGTGAGCCCGACGAGTGGGAGCCACTGCCTGAGCGTGATGCCGTCTTGCCTTGCCTGACTCATATATAACATCTCCAATCATTTTGAGCGGAGGCGATTATATAGCAACGGTCCCGCATCCGTCAGTAACGGACACGGGGCCGAAACAATTCGATACACAGAGGTTGCGCCGTCAATAAATAACTAAGCCAACCCCAGTAATATGCCCGCCGAATGCACGACAAACGCCACGATCCAGGCGACCGTCACTTGAAACGCGAACACGGCAACGGCATAGCGTGCGCCCAACTCGCTCCTGACGGCGCCGATGGCCGCCACGCAGGGCGGGTACAGCAACGTAAAGACCAGGAACACGTAAGCGGTAAACGGCGAAAACATGGTCGACAGTGCCGCGGGCGAGGTCGCGCCCAAAAGCACGGTGAGGGTCGAGATGACACTCTCCTTGGCGATAAGTCCGGTGACGAGCGCCGTGGATGCGCGCCAATCGCCAAAGCCAAGCGGCGCCAGCGCCGGCGCGATGATGCTGCCCAGACCGGCAAGCAGGCTTTGCGACTGATCGGCGACCACGTTAAAGCGGATGTCGAACGTCTGAAGGAACCAGATGACCACGGTCGCGGCAAAGATAATGGTAAAGGCCTTGGTGATGAAGTCCTTGGCCTTATCCCATGCCAGCATCACCGTCGTCTTGACGCTCGGCAGGCGGTAATTGGGAAGCTCCATGATAAACGGCACCGGGTCGCCCTTAAATGCAGTGCGGTTGAGCACCAAAGCCGCGATGCAGCCGACCACGATACCGATCAGATAGAGCGAGACCATGGCGGGGACCGTCGCCTGCGGGAAAAACGCCCCGCACAGCAAGCCGTAAACAGGCAACTTGGCTGAGCAGCTCATAAACGGCGTGAGCATGACCGTCATCTTGCGGTCGTGCTCGGATGGGAGCGTACGGGTCGACATGATAGCCGGCACGGTGCAGCCAAAACCGACGAGCATGGGCACGAAGCTGCGGCCCGACAGGCCAAAGCGACGCAGCACCTTATCCATGACAAAGGCCACGCGTGCCATGTAGCCGGAGTCTTCCAGAATGGAGAGGAACAAGAAGAGCACGACGATAATCGGCAGGAAGGTCAGCACACTGCCCACGCCCGTAAGCACGCCGTCGACAGCCAGCGAGCGCACCACGTCGTTGGTGCCGAACGCCTTGAGGCCTGCATCGGCCGAAGCGATGATGGCAGCGATGCCGTCCTCCATAAGTCCCTGCAACGCCGCGCCGATCACGCCAAACGTCAGCCAAAAGACGAGGCCCATGATCAGCAGAAACGCCGGGATGGCCGTATAGCGACCCGTCAGAATGCGGTCGATCTTGACGGAGCGCACGTGCTCGCGGCTCTCGTGCGGCTTGACGACACAGCGCCCGCACACGTCGCCGATAAAGCTAAAGCGCATGTCGGCCAGCGCGGACAGGCGGTCGGTGCCGGCCTCGCCCTCCATCTGGGTAATGATGTGCTCGATGGCGTCGAGCTCGTTGCGATCCAGGTGAAGCGCCTCGGTTACCAGCTCATCGCCCTCGACCAGCTTGGTCGCCGCAAAGCGCACCGGGATGTGCGCCGTCACGGCATGGTCCTCGATCAGGTTAGCAATACCGTGGATGCAGCGATGCAGCGCACCGCCGTCCGGACCGTCGGGCGCGCAAAAGTCCAGGCGACCGGGGCGCTCGCGGAACCGCGCCACGTGCAAGGCATGATCCACCAACTCGCCGATACCCTCGTTGCGGGCAGCGCTAATGGGAACAACGGGCACGCCCAACAGGCTCTCGAGCAGGTTGACGTCCACGGCGCCGCCGTTGGCGGTCACCTCGTCCATCATGTTGAGCGCGATGACCATGGGGCGGTCGAGCTCCATGAGCTGCAGTGTCAGGTACAGGTTACGCTCGATGTTGGTAGCGTCAATGATGTCGATGATGGCGTCCGGGCGCTCGTCAAGGATGAACTGACGGCTCACGACCTCTTCGCCTGTGTACGGCGACAGGGAGTAAATGCCAGGCAGGTCGGTAACGCTCGCCTCGGGATGGTTACGGATAGCGCCATCTTTGCGGTCGACCGTCACGCCGGGAAAGTTACCGACGTGCTGGTTGGAGCCCGTCAGCTGGTTGAATAACGTGGTCTTGCCGCAGTTTTGGTTGCCGGCGAGGGCAAAGTGCAGCGGTGCGCCCTCGGGCACGGCCGTCTTTGCCGCACGGGGCGAATACGTCCCCTCGCCCAGAGCCGGATGCTCCGTCGTGCCGATTGCGGCGTTAGCGCGCGGACCCGTATCGGTGTCGTGAATACCCACGAGCTCGATGCGAGCGGCATCGTCCTTGCGCAGTGTCAACTCGTAGCCACGCAGGCGGATCTCGAGCGGATCGCCCATGGGGGCGTACTTCATCATGGTGACTTCGGTGCCCGGCGTTAGACCCATGTCCAAAATATGCTGTCGGAGTGCCTGATCGTCCGATGCCACCGATGCGACAACGGCGTCCTTTCCAATCTCGAGTGTATCGAGCTTCACGTCCGTGTTCCTCCCCCGACGCCCACAGGGCGTTGTATTTATGTTCACCAAGGCTAACCGTTTGCCACGGCTAACCAATTGTAACCATGCATGATAGCGCGAACACACAACGACGTTCAATCGACAGATTGCTGCAAGGACCGTCCCCAAGTGCCGGCACAAAAGGAACGTCCCCAAGTGCCGCATCTGGGCCATGGCAACGCCGATGTTTTGGCGCGAACAGCGAAAGCCCGCCAGGGCGAGCAAGGTGCCCTGAAACGAGGTGGCATTGACCTTCTGGTCATGCCGCCGAAGTTGAAAGGCAGATTGCCGCCCTGGCGGGCTTGCAGCGTCAAGTGGTTACGGCGTTTGGTAAAACGCCGTAACTAAAACCCGTGGCGCTCCAGGAAGCGGAAGGCTAGGCGGATCCAGGGACGGACAGCCACCTGCTTGTCCTCGTTGTCGACCGCGGTGTTGGCGTTGCCGAGCGAAAGGCCGTGACCACCCTGGTCGAAGACGTGCATCTCGCATGCAACGCCCTCCTCGGCCATGCGCTGCGCAAACGGGTAGACCTGCGCGATCGGCGCCGTCTTGTCGTCGGACACGCCCCACACAAAAGTCGGTGGCATCTGACGCGAAACATGCGTGGTGGGGCAGATGTCGGCCAGATGCTCGTCAGTTGCCTCGCCGCCCGTCACCATCGACAGGTAGTCGTTGAGCAAATCGCGCCCCGTCTTGCCGCCCGTCTTGGGCACGCGCAAGTCAATGCGCGGATCGCGCGTCTGCATGTCGCGCACATAGGCAAAGTCGAGCAATGGATAGCCCAGCACCACGGCATCGGGACGAATGTCGTCCGCGCGCGCCCCGGCAAGTGCCGCGAAGGGACCGGTCTTCCACTGCGTTGCCAGCGAGGCACAGATCATGCCGCCCGCCGAGAATCCCACGACGCACACACGCTTAGGATCGACATGCCACTCGTCGGCGTTGGCGCGCACCGTGGCGACCATCTTGGCAAGATCTGCCTGGGGGTGCGGAAAGCTCACGTCACCCGTAGAACTCGTGACATAGTTGAGCACAAAGGTCTGGTAACCGTGATCCAAAAACGCAAACGCCACCGGGTCCTGCTCGTGCGGAGCGATATGCGTAAACCCGCCTCCGCCGCAGATGATCACCGCGGGGCGGCGGCCATTGGGCTTGTCGGGCAGCGGCTCGGCACCCAAATACGTAAACGTCGCCGGATAATCCTCGGTCGGCTCCTCGCCCCACAGCGCATGGTTCTCGACAATCATATGTGCTCCCTTCGCGCAAATTATGCGCCCTTGTTTTTCGCCTTCAAGCGTACCCCACTTGAACCCGTGGCGCAGAAACACTCCGGCAATAAGTTTCCCTTCAACTGATATATCACATAATCCCAGTTCAGAGGTATCGTTGAGCAGCGTAGAATAGGGGCGTTGACCAAGCCGCGAAACACATGTGAAGCGTTTCCGGCAAACCAAACGCGCGATATGCGCCTATTTAAGTTGGAGGCAACTATGGGTCTGCTCGATTCGCTTAAGTCCACCTTCACCTCGACCGGCGAGGCGTCCGTTCCGCCCGCAGCAAGCTTCGCTACCCGCGAAGGCGTCATCTATGCCCCCGTCAACGGCGTGCTCGTCAACCTGAACGAGGTTCCCGACGAGACGATCGCCTCGGGCATGCTTGGCCAGGGCTATGGCATCGAGCCCATTACCGGCACCATCTATGCGCCCGCCAACGGCCGCATCGGTGCCACCACTGTCACCAACCACTCCATCGGCATGATCACCGAGGACGGCCTGCGCGTGTTCATCCATGTTGGCCTGGGCACCGTGGAAATGAACGGCAAGGGTTTTGCCCGCTTTGTCGAGATGGGTGATGTGGTCAAGGCAGGCCAGCCGCTCATCAGCTTCGACCGCGAGGCCATTAAGGCCGCTGGTCACGAGGACATCGTGACCGTCATCGTCTCCGAGCTCGATCGTCTTAAGAGCATCGACCATGTCGGCGAGTCTGGAACGCTTATCGGCGGCAACCCGCTCGTCAAGCTTGGCGACCCGCTGCTGGTTGCCAAGACCAAGTAGCCAGGCCCCACGCCACACAGCCAAAAGGCACCTCGTCAAGCGCCCGCGACCATTTGGCCGCGGGCGCTTTTCGTTTGAAAAACCATCCCGCCAATGCTTTATCTGTATAGCTCAAATGAGCCGAGCTGCTAGAATATCGAACTGTATGGATAACTATCATTCAACCGTTATGGGAGGATACGTGAACCGCACCAAAATCGCGCAGCTCTATGCCGATGCCGAGTCGCTCGGCGGCCAAACCGTCACCGTCGCCGGCTGGGTCAAGTCCGTCCGCGACATGAAGAACTTTGGCTTTGTTACGCTCAACGACGGCAGCTGCTTCCGCGACCTGCAGGTCGTCATGAACCGCGAGGCACTCGACAACTACGACGAGATCGCCCATCAAAACGTCTCGGCCGCACTCATTTGCACCGGCACCGTCAAGCTGACCCCCGATGCGCCCCAGCCTTTCGAGCTTTCTGCCACCTCCATCGAGGTCGAGGGCGTCAGCGCCCCGGATTACCCACTGCAGAAGAAGCGCGCAACCGTCGAGTTCCTGCGCACCCAGCAGCACCTGCGTCCGCGCACCAACCTGTTCCGCGCCGTGTTCCGCATCCGCTCTGTCGCGGCTGCCGCCATCCACCGCTTCTTCCAGGAGCAGGGCTTTGTCTACGTCAACACCCCCATCATCACCACGAGTGACTGCGAGGGCGCCGGCGAGATGTTCCGCGTGACCACGCTCGACCCCAAAAATCCGCCCCTCACCGAGTCCGGCGAGGTCGACTGGAGCCAGGACTTCTTTGGCAAGCATGCAAGCCTCACCGTGTCCGGCCAGCTCAATGCCGAGAACTTTGCCATGGCCTTTGGCGACGTGTACACCTTTGGCCCCACCTTCCGTGCCGAGAACTCCAACACCACGCGCCACGCCGCCGAGTTTTGGATGATCGAGCCCGAGATGGCCTTTGCCGACCTTAACGACTACATGGATAACGCCGAGGCTATGCTCAAGTACGTCCTTAAGGACGTTATGGCCACCTGCCCCGACGAGCTCAATATGCTCAACAAGTTTGTGGACAAGGGTCTGCTCGAGCGCCTGGACCATGTCGCCAACTCCGACTTTGCCCGCGTTACCTACACCGAGGCCGTCGAGATCCTGGAGCAGGCAGTCGCTGCTGGCCACCAGTTTGATTACCCCGTCAGCTGGGGCATCGACCTGCAGACCGAGCACGAGCGCTTCCTGACCGAGGAGCACTTTAAGCGACCGACTTTTGTGACCGACTACCCGGCCGAGATCAAGGCGTTCTACATGCGCATGAACGAGGACGGCAAGACCGTCGCCGCCGCCGACTGTCTGGTTCCCGGTATCGGCGAGATTATCGGCGGCTCCCAGCGCGAGGAGCGCCTGGATCTGCTCGAGGCCCGCATCAAGGACCTGGGCATGAATCCCGAGCAGTACAAGTACTACCTTGACCTGCGCCGCTACGGTTCCTGCAAGCACGCCGGCTACGGTCTGGGCTTCGAGCGCTTGGTCATGTATCTGACCGGCGTGGGCAACATCCGCGACGTCCTGCCGCACCCGCGCACCGTGGGCAACGCCGACTTCTAATCGTCGGACGCTAGCTCGCGTCGCCACACGCCAACGCTCATCGCACAAGCGCCTCTCGACATCGGTCGAGAGGCGCTTTTTTCAACAGCATCCGTCAAGCTTTTGGCAAGTTTTTGGTCAGTTGAGCAGGGCTGTTGAAAACTCGACCCGCCGTTTGCCGACGACTACCGACCGCCCAGAGCGCCCTGCACCCCTGGGAAAGCCCCACGTCCTAGGCTCCATACCGTCGCCACCCAAAACGGAAAGGACGTGGGCACCATGACCGAAGCCGCTGTTGAAACCTACGACACCACGACTAGAGGCGCCGCCTCGATGGCAGCCTATCGCGCCGTTCGCATCCTGCAACTATTAAGCGAAAACACCGGCGAGGACAAGGCCATGCTTTCCGATGAGTTGATCCGGCGCCTCGCCCATCCCGACGACCCCGCCCGCATGCCCATCTCGGCGGCGCGGCGCAGCATCTACACCGCCATCTCCGCGCTTCGCCATGCCGGATACGAAATTGAGTACAAACGCGGCGTGGGCTACAAACTTCTTACCCGCCCGCTCACCGATGAAGAGATCATCCGGCTCCACGGTATGGTCATGCGCAACCGCTCCACGCCTATCGCTATCCGCAAGAGCATGGCGCAGCACTTAGTTGCCATGGCGAGCGCCGACGTTCGCGGCTACCTCGATACACCCGAACCCGCTCCAAGCGCAGGCAGCAAGGTTACCAAGGCAACACGCACGCCCATCAAGCGCATCGCCACGTGCGAGCTCGTCGAGCAGGCCATCGACCACGGAACCACGGTGAGTTTTGATATTTCGAGCGTCACGACACATGGCGAAACCGAAGCAGCACGGATGACACTCCGTCCCTTTGCCATCAGGCAGCGCGATGGCATCTCGTATTTGCTGGGAACGGTCTATGACGCCCGAGGCGCCGATGACACGTTGCGTACCGTAGAGATTGGCCGAATGAGAAACGTCACCACACGTCTCCTCGACGGCAAGAAGCTCTTCGCCGCCCTAGACGAGGACGACGCCTCCTCCGCCGCATAAGACCCTCCGCCGCCCATTCGACTACCCGTACCGCCCATCCGATTCTGTATTAAAAAACCCGCCAGGCTGTTGTAAAAATGGACATCAGCGCTACTATAGTTCCACTTGCACTTTGTCCCAGTGCAGTGTTTCCAGCCATTTTTATACTGGGGGTAATGATATGAAGGACATCACCATCAGCCGCAGGAGCCTTCTGGTCTCCGCCGGCCTGCTCGCGCTCGCCCCGCTCGCCGGATGCGGCGGCAACTCTGGTTCCGGCTCCGCTGCCGCCGGTTCCGACTACACCATCGGCGTTCTGCAGCTCACCGAGCACTCCGCGCTCGATGCCGCCAACGCCGGCTTCGTCAAGGCCATCAAGAAGAGCGGCCTTAAGGTCAAGATCGACCAGAAGAACGCCCAGAACGACCAGTCCACGTGTAAGTCCATTGCCGACAAGTTTGTGGGCGACAACGTCAACCTGATTTATGCCATCGCCACGCCCGCCGCGCAGGCTGCCGCCGGCGCCACGGCCGATATCCCCATCGTGGGCTGCGCCATCACCGACTACGCCGCCTCCGGCCTGGTCCAGGACAACGACAAGCCCGGCACCAACGTCACGGGCGCTTCCGACCTCACCCCGGTCGCCGAGCAGCTCGAGATGATGCAGAAGGTCCTGCCCGACGTTAAAAAGGTCGGCCTGCTCTACTGCACCGCCGAGTCCAACTCCGACGTCCAGATCAAGGCCGCCAAGAAGGAGCTCGACAAGCTGGGCCTCGAGTACACTGACTTCACCGTCTCGAGCTCCAACGAGATTCAGTCCGTCGTCGAGTCTGCCGTGGGCAAGGTCGACGCGCTGTACTCCCCCACCGACAACACCATCGCCGCGGGTGCCTCGCAGGTCGGCCAGATCTGCAAGGAAAACAAGCTTCCCTTCGTGACTGGCGAGGAGGGTATGTGCATGGCCGGCGGCCTGTTCACCCTCTCCATCAACTATGAGGACCTGGGCTACGCCGCGGGCGAGATGGCCGTTAAGATCCTGAAGGGCGAGGCCAAGCCCGAAGACATGCCGATCAAGCACCTCTCGAGCAAGGACCTGGTCGTCGTCAAGAACGACGAGATGGCCGAAGCCCTGGGCATCGACCTTTCCGCTCTGGACGCGTAATGCCATACGCGGCATGCGTCTAGAGCCCGTGCTCGCGCTTTAGCCGCGTTATTCAATATCTGAGCCACAGGGGCGGGCGCTGTAGACCGGCGTCCGCCCTGCTTGTTTCAGGTAAAACAAAACGTCTGTCCGCAGCTCTTTTATACATTGTTACCGCTATTATGGAAAATCACGTGTCCACCCTATTCTAGGAGGTATGAAGCATGCTCATTGCATTGCAGGGCGCCGTTTCGCAGGGCGTCCTCTGGGGCATTATGGTGCTTGGCGTGTTTATCACGTTCCGCCTGCTCGACATTCCCGATATGACCTGCGACGGCAGCTTTGCCCTCGGCGGCTGCGTCTGCGCTGTGCTCATCGTCAATAACAACGTCGACCCGCTGTTCGCCGTGCTGGCCGGTATGTGCGCCGGCGCCATCGCGGGCGCCGTCACGGGCATTTTGACCACCGTCTTTGAGATTCCTGCGATCCTCGCCGGAATCCTCACCCAGATCAGCCTGTGGTCCATCAACCTGCGCATCATGGGCAAGTCCAATACGCCCATTCTTGCCAAAGGCACCGTGTTCTCGGCCGTCAGCAATATGACCGGTCTGCCGCAGTCCACCGTTGCCATCATCTTGGGCATCCTGCTCGCCGTGGCTATCGTTGCCATCCTGTATTGGTTCTTTGGCACCGAGATCGGCTCGGCGCTGCGAGCCACCGGCAACAACGAGTACATGATCCGCGCTCTGGGCGTCAACACCAACTCCACCAAGATGATCGCCCTCGTGCTCTCCAACGCCCTCATCGGCCTTTCGGGCGCGCTCATCTGCCAGAGCCAAAAGTATGCCGACATTGGTATGGGCACCGGTGCCATCGTTATCGGTCTTGCCGCCATTGTTATCGGCGAGGTGCTCGGCCGTCTGCTGCCCGGCGGCCTCACGCAGTTTAGCGTCCGTCTTGCCTCCGCCGTCTTTGGCTCCGTGGTGTACTTCCTTATCCGCGCCATCGTGCTGCAGTTGGGCATGGACGCCAACGACATGAAGCTGCTCTCCGCCGTAATTGTCGCTGTGGCCCTGTGCGTGCCCGTGGTTTGGGAGCGCTATAAGCTCCGCAGCTCCTACACGAAGGGGGATGAGGCAGATGCTTAAGCTCTCGCACGTCAAGAAGACCTTTAACAAGGGCACCGTCACCGAGAAGCGCGCGCTCACCGGCGTCGACCTCACCCTGAATGACGGCGACTTTGTAACCGTGATCGGCGGCAACGGCGCCGGCAAGTCCACGCTGCTCAACATGATCGCCGGCGTGTACCCGCTCGATTCGGGCGTTATTGAGCTCGACGGCACCGACATCTCGCGCCTGAGCGAGTCGCAGCGCGCCAAGTACCTGGGCCGCGTGTTTCAGGACCCTATGCGCGGTACCGCTGCCGACATGCAGATCGCCGAGAACCTGGCCCTCGCCAAGCGTCGCGGCCAGCGTCGCGGCCTTTCGTGGGGCGTCACCAAGGCCGAGAAAGATGAGTACGTCGAGCTGCTCAAGCGCCTGGACCTTGGTCTGGACACGCGTCTCAACGCCAAGGTCGGCCTGCTCTCGGGTGGCCAGCGCCAGGCACTCACCCTGCTGATGGCCACGCTCACCAGGCCGCGCCTGCTGCTGCTCGACGAGCACACCGCGGCCCTCGACCCCAAGACGGCCTCTAAGGTGCTTAACCTGACCGAGGAGATCGTCGACGAGAACCACCTGACCACGCTCATGGTCACGCACAACATGAACGACGCCATCCGTCTGGGCAACCGTCTGATCATGATGCACGAAGGCCACGTGATCTACGACGTGGCGGGCGATGAGAAGAAGTCGCTCACCGTAGCCGACCTGCTGCAGAAGTTCGAGGAGGTCTCGGGAGGCGAGCTCGCCAACGACCGCATGCTGCTGAGCTAAAACCTGCCAAAAAGGGACAGGTTTATTTTGGTAGGTTTTATCTGTGCAAACGTCAAAACCGCCGCAAAGGGACAGACGCCCTTGCGGCGGTTTTCGCATATTATGTCGATAATCCAGCGTCAGCAGGAACTACTGGTTAAGGACTAAGGAAACTGCCACGAGAAGCTCTCTTCCCCGTCTCGCCTTGACCGCCGCACTCCTTGCCGGCGTGCTCGCCGGCGCCCCAGCTTACGCCACCGCGGCCACCCCATCTCAAGTTATCGGCCCGTCCGATGTGATCGGACGGGCTTCTTGGTGGGTATCATGGTTGGACGATCATTAGGAGGTTTTCCCTACATGGAATTGTTTGAGCCGATTCTTCATTTCTTTGAGCAACGGTGGGTCCACAACATCATCTGGGCCGTCATCTTGGCGATAGGCACCGCCGTCGCCGCCAAGGTCGTATCCAAGACCCTGAACCATCTGCTTAACCGAGACGATAACCCGCTTCCGGCATCGAGTATCTTCATCAACATCGCGCGCGCCGTCATCTGGATGATTGGCGGCAGCTTTATCCTCGACAACTGCTTTGGCATTAACGCAAACGCGCTCGTCGCCGCTCTTGGCGTCGGCGGCATCGCCATCTCGCTCGGCTTTCAGGACACGCTGTCAAACCTTATCGGCGGCATGCAGGTGACGTTTATGGGCATCATCAAACCCGGCGACAATATCGAGGTCGGGGCGGAGGCCGGTGTCGTGCAAGATGTGACCTGGCGTCACACCACCATCCGCGACGC
>URYT01000035.1 GCA_900552185.1 uncultured Collinsella sp.
CATGCGAACCTCCAGTCCGGACCGCTTCACGGTCCAACTTTCTGTCCGCACCCCCATCTGTAACAGTTAGAACCCATTTTCCGGTCTATTTGTTATAGATCGAGACATTCGAATCCCTCTCAAGGAAAATCTCAATCTGTAACAATAACTCGGCAAAATCGGTCCCAGATGTTACAGATTGAGACAAAGGGACGGTGCGGCTCGGAAGTATCTCGATCTGTAACACCTAGCCCACTTTTAGCGGTCCAGTTGTTACAGACTTAGACAAAACCGGTAGACAACGAAAGCGGCAACGCCCGTGATGGACGTTGCCGCTTTTCTATTGAGAAAACTACTCGGTTTCCGTTGCTAACCACCACAATGGGGACAGGCGCCTTCGCGGTTGTTTTGGCCTTAGCCCGTCCACTGCTGTTAGACCGTGATGACGTTGTCCATTGCCCGGTACTTGGCGGGGACCTCGCCCGCAGTGATAATCGTTGCGTCGCGGAAGTCCGCGAACTTGACGGGCGCCACCATGCCAAATTTACTGGCGTCCGAGATTACAAAGCGTTTGGCGGTATGGCGCATCGAGATACGCTTGACCTGTGCTTCCTCGATATCGGGCGCCGTGAAGCCCTGCTCGGCGGCAATGCCGTTAGAGCCCCAAAAGCCACAGTTGAAGTTGTAGCGGTCTAAGGTTGCCAAGGCATCGGGGCCAACGAGCGCCTCGGTCTCGGGTTTGAGCTCGCCGCCCAACACCACGGTACGCATGCCGCGCAAAGCAAGGTGCTGAGCATGGAGCACGGAATCGGTCACATAGGTGACATCTTCAAGGTGTGGAAGATGCTCGATGAACCTCAGCGTCGTCGAGCCCGAGTCGATGTATACAAAGCTCTCGGGCTCCACAAGCGCCGCCGCACGGGCGCAGATACGCTCCTTGTCGTCGTTATGGAGGTCGCTGCGCTCATTAAGCGTTAGGTCGCGCGTCACGTGCGCGCGCTCAAGACTCGTCGCTCCACCGTGGACCTTGGCGATGCGATGAGCTCGGTCGAGCGTCTGCAGGTCGCGCCGAATGGTAGACGCCGTCACGCCCAGGGCTTCGGCAAGCTCCGGCACGGTAACCGAGCCAGCCTGCTGCACCATCGACACGATCGCGTTGAGCCTATCTTCCGCAAGCATCGCTTACTCCTCCTCGGGGTACACAACTCCCCAGTCGGCGCGGAGCTTGGTCATAAGCTCCATAACATCAGAAGCATAATCCAGCAGCTCGCGCTTGGAGTCGTCGCCGGCAACGGCCTTCTCCAGGTCGGCCATCTCATAGCACAGGGCGTAAGCCTCGGTGCCGGCGTGGACCTCCTCGCGGTGGCCGTCCGCAGTCCACACGATGGTCGCGTGATCGGCACGCGGATATTCATTGACCTCGATGTAGCACTTGTCGAAGCTGATGACCGAGCGCTTGGGCTGCTTGGAGTGGAGCGTAAGGCTCACGACGCCCAGCTGCTGCTCGGCATTTCGGCAGACGATGCCACCCGCGACGTCAACGCCAGTCTCGCAGGTGTTGCCCAGCGAAACGACCTCAGCGGGCTGGCTTGCCATAAAGAGGCGCATGACGGACAGGGCATAGACGCCAATATCGAGCATGGCACCGCCAGCAAGGTTGCGATTGTAAAAGCGGTTGGTCAGGTCGCCGTACTCCTTGTAGCTGCCAAAGTTGAGCTGGGCGAGGTTCATGCGTCCAAAGTCGCCGGCATCCATGCGGCGGCGCAGCTCCTGATACAAGGGCATGTGGAGCACCGTGGTGGCATCCATAAGGACCACGTTGTGCTCGTCGGCGATGGCACGGGCCTCGTCGAGCTCGGCAGAGTTGAGGGTAATGGCCTTCTCGCAGAGTACGTGCTTACCAGCTGCCAGAGCGGCTCGCAGGTAGGTGATATGCGTGTTGTGCGGCGTGGTGATATAGACTGCGTCAATGTTCGGATCGGCGTAGAGGTCCTCGACCGTTTCATAGACCTTCTCGATGCCATATTGCTCAGCAAAAGCCTGAGCCTTGGACAGCGTGCGGTTGGCGACGCCCGCAAGCTTGCGACCGGCAAGAGCGAGAGACTGGGCCATCTGGTTGGCGATAACGCCGCACCCGATCACAGCCCAACGAAGCTCGGGAGCCGTAAAGATATCATCGGGGAATGGCTTGTCCTGGACCGAAGTGAACGCTGCTTTTGCGGCTGCTTCGGCGTCGAGCGGAGCCTGTTTGGAATCTGCCATTATGTGCCTCCTGAGTCATCGGAAGTCCTTCATTTCCAACAGCCTTATATTCGCACAAATGCGCGCGCATTTGCTTGTATTTGCGTGTTTATTTGTTTATCGGTCATTAATTAACCATAGTTAGCAGATATTTGCGCGGCCATGCGCATCATCGCGCAAGACTCTGCGCGTAAATGCGCATGCGACAAACCTTGTGAAACATATAGGGGCGGAGCACCATAGCCCTAAAGACAGAGCCAGCTGCATTACTTCACCCCTCTGGGGGCACCAGACATCAAAGGACTGTCCCTAGGTGCCGCTTTCGTTGAAGCATATCCCAGATGGCCAGATATACAAATCTAAAGACTGTCCCCATCAACTAGCCGTTTAAGAACATCCCCAACGACAAGTCATTTAAGTCTGTCCCCAATGAGTAGGGATAGAAAAAGGCCCGGGTGCCTTGGGGCATCCGGGCCTTTGCTAGCAACTTGATGTTGCGGGCAGCTTAGAACTTGTGGCCGCACTTCTTGCAGACGCGCAGCTTGTTCTTGCCGTCCTTCTCGTGACCGACGCGGGTAACCTTACCGCACTCGGGGCAAACGAGATTGACGTTGGAGGCGTCGATAGGAGCCTCCTGCGAAACGATGCCGCCCTGCTGGTTGGCAGCGTTGGGCTTGACGGCCTTCTTGACGACCGAAACGCCCTCGACAACGACCTTGTTCTCGGCGGGGAGAGCACGCAGGACAACGCCCTGCTTGCCGCGATCCTTACCAGAGAGAACCTGGACCTTATCGCCCTTCTTGATATACATATATCTCCCCTAACTACAGGGTCTCGGGAGCGAGCGAGACGATCTTCATGTACTTCTTGTCACGAAGCTCGCGAGCGACGGGCCCGAAGATACGGGTGCCGACGGGCGAACCATCGTTGTTGATGACAACGCAGGCGTTCTCATCAAAGCGAATGTAGGAGCCATCCTTGCGGCGGATCTCCTTAACGGTGCGAACGACGACGCAACGGACAACGTCCTTCTTCTTGACGTTGGCGCCAGGGGTAGCCTCCTGGACAGCACCGATGAACACATCGCCGATGCCTGCATAACGACGCTTGGAACCGCCAAGCACCTTGATGCAGCGAATCTTGCGAGCGCCGGAGTTGTCGGCGACGTTCAGCATGGTTTGCATCTGAATCATGGTAGATGTTCCTCCGAACTAAGAACCGAAGAGAGGTGCGCAGCCTTTATACGGCCCGTGGTATGCAAGCCAGGCATACGCACATCTTCGGAAACGTACAAGTCGTAAGAGCGACTGCTTATTTAGCGCGCTCGACGACCTCGATGAGGCGCCAGCGCTTCATCTTGGACATAGGACGGGTCTCCATAACGCGGACGGTATCGCCCACGCCAGCCGTGCACTCCTCGTCGTGAGCGTGCAGCTTCTTGGAGCTGGTCATCATCTTGCCGTACTTGGGGTGACGCTTGCGCTCGGTGATGGTGACAACGATGGTCTTGGCACCGGAGACGGAGGTAACGACACCCGTACGGACCTTACGCGAGTTACGCGAATCAGTCATGTTCTCTCCTTAGGTCCTACTCGGCGACAGCGGACTTCTCCGCTGCGATCTCGCGGGCGCGCTGCTCCGTGAGGACGCGAGCGATGTCCTTCTTCACGGTGTTGACGCGAGCGGTGTTGTCCAGCTGGCTGGTGGCCATCTGGAAACGAAGGTTAAAGAGCTCGGCGCGCATTTCCTTCAGCTTCTCAACGAGCTGAGCGTCCGAGAGCTCACGAATCTCTGCGGGCTTCATTAGTTCTCCTCCTTGGCGGCGGCGGCGTCCTCAGCAGCCCACTTGGCCTCGAGAGCGGCCTCCTCAGCCATCTCCTTCTGGATGCGCTGCTCAGCGTTCTTGGCAGCAACAATCTTGGTCTTGATGGGAAGCTTGTGCTGTGCAAGACGCAGAGCCTCGCGAGCGACCTCCTCGGGCACGCCCTTGACCTCGAACATGATGCGGCCGGGCTTGACGACGGCCACCCACTCCTCGGGGTTACCCTTACCAGAACCCATGCGAGTCTCGGCAGGCTTCTTGGTGATGGGCTTATCGGGGAAGATCGTGATGTAGACACGACCGCCACGCTTCATGTAGCGGGTCATGGCAATACGAGCGGCCTCGATCTGACGGTTGGTGATCCAATGGGCCTCGAGAGCCTGGATACCAAACTCGCCGAAATGCAGCTCGGTATTACCCTTGGCCTGGCCCTTCATGGAGCCACGCTGCACCTTGCGGTGAAGAATACGCTTAGGGGCAAGCACTACTGACCCCTCCTCTCGGAGTTACGACGACGAGGACGGGAAGAGCCCTCGAGTGCAGGGTTGGGAACAGGCTGGCCCGGGAGCTTCTCGCCCAGGTAGATCCAGACCTTCACGCCGCAGGCACCCATGGTGGTGCTGGCGACAGCCGTGCCGTAGTCGATCTTGGCGCGGAGGGTGTGCAGAGGCACGCGACCCTCACGGTACCACTCACGACGGCCCATCTCGGCACCGCCGAGACGACCGGAGCACTGGATACGGATGCCCTTGGCGCCGGCCTTGCGGGCGGACTGGACAGCCTTGCGCATAGCGCGACGGAAGGCAACGCGGCCCTCGAGCTGCTCAGCGATGGACTGAGCAACGAGGTTGGCGTCGAGCTCGGGGCGCTTGATCTCGACAACGTCGACGGAGAGCTGGCCCTTGGAGACGCCAGCGACCTTCTCGAGCTCGGTGCGGAGGGTATCGATCTCGGCACCCTTCTTACCGATGACAACGCCGGGGCGAGCGGTGAGGATGATGACCTTCACCTTGTCGCCAGCGCGCTCGATCTCGACGCGGGAGACAGCTGCGCGGGAAAGACGCTTCTCGAGGTACTTGCGGATCTCGAGATCGTTACCGAGGGTCTTAGCGTAATCCTTCTCTGCGAACCAGCGGGAGCGCCAGTTCTCGGTGATGCCAAGACGGAAGCCGGTGGGGTAGACTTTCTGACCCATACAGCTTTACGCCTCCTTTCGAGGAGCAACGACGACGGTGATGTGGGAAGTACGCTTCAGAATGCGAGAAGCGGAACCCTTGGCGCGGGGACGGATGCGCTTAAGCGTCGGACCCTCGTCAACATAGGCAGCGGCGACAACCAGGTTGTCGGCACGCAGACCATTGTTGTTCTCGGCGTTCGCAACGGCGGAACGGAGAACCTTCTCGACATCCACGGCGACGGCGCGGTCGCAGAAGTGGAGGATGTCGAAGGCCTGAGCGACAGGCTTGCGGCGGATCAGATCGACCACCAGGCGGGCCTTGCTGGGGGAAACACGCACGTACTTAGCGACGGCGCGAACCTCGGTGGCCTCAGTTTCAATAGACTTAGTTGCCATTTACGGTTAACCCCCTATTTGGCCTTGTGGCCACGGAACGTACGAGTCGGCGCGAACTCGCCGAGCTTGTGACCAACCATGGACTCGGTAACATACACGGGCACATGCTTGCGGCCGTCGTGGACGGCGATGGTGTGACCAACCATCTCGGGGAAGATGGTGGACGCGCGGGACCAGGTCTTCACGACGTCCTTCTTGCCAGCCTCGTTCATCGCGGTGATACGCGAGAGAAGGCGAGTCTCCACGAACGGGCCCTTTTTGAGACTTCTGCTCATAAGTGCTTTCTCCTAAAACTCGGTATCCGAAATTACTTCTTACGGCGACGAATGATGTGCTGGTTCGAGACCTTCTTCTTCTTGCGCGTACGAAGGCCCTTCGTCGGCTTACCCCAGGGGGTAACAGAGGGACGACCAGAGGTGTGGTTCTTGCCCTCGCCACCGCCGTGCGGGTGGTCGACAGGGTTCATGACGGTACCGCGGACGGTCGGGCGCACGTTCATGTGACGCTTACGGCCGGCCTTACCGATGACGATGTTGGAGTGATCGGCGTTGCCGACCTCACCGACGGTGGCGCGGCAGGTAACGAGGATGCGGCGCATCTCGGAGGAAGGCATACGGACGATAGCGTACTTGCCCTCCTTACCCATCAGCTGGCAGGAGTTACCGGCGGAACGGGCGATAGCAGCGCCCTTGCCCGGCTGGAACTCGACGGCGTGGATGAGCGTACCGACGGGGATGTCGGCGAGGGGCAGAGCGTTGCCCGGCTTGATGTCGGCGTCAGAACCGGACATGACGGTCTGACCGACCTCGAGGCCCTTGGGGGCCAGGATGTAGCGCTTCTCACCGTCAGCGTAGTGCAGCAGAGCGATGCGAGCGGAACGGTTCGGATCGTACTCGATCGTGGCAACCTTGGCGGGCACGCCGTCCTTGTTGCGCTTGAAGTCGATCACGCGGTAACGACGCTTCACGCCGCCGCCCTGGTGGCGGGTGGTGATGCGGCCGTTGTTGTTACGACCGGCCTTCTTGGGCAGGGGCTCGAGAAGAGACTTCTCGGGCTTGGTGCAGGTGATCTCGGAGAAGTCGGAGATCGTCTGCCAACGCCTACCAGCGGAGGTCGGCTTAAGGTGCTTTACAGCCATTACAATCCCTTTCAATAGGAATCCGTTAGCCATCGCAGACAGGGATTCGAGGTTCTGCCTCGGGTGCGATGACACCGGACGTATACACGGCTCCGGGCGTGTCCATTTTATACGCCCAAAACCTTGAGCTCTCGCCTCCCCTATTTGGGAGGCATGAGCTCACTCAACAGCAGCGAGTCTTAGGCCTGGTTGCCAAAGACCTCGATGGTGTCGCCCTCGGCCAGCGTGACGATGGCCTTCTTCCAAGAACGGGTCTTGCCGGCGACATAGCGCACGCGCTTGGTCTTGGGCTTGACCGTCAGGGTGTTCACGCGAACGACCTTGACGCCGAAGATCTCCTCGACAGCGTCCTTGATCTGATACTTGTTAGCATCCTTGGCGACCTCGAACGTGTACTTGTTCTGCTCCATGCCGGAGAAGGAACGCTCGGACACGATCGGACGGATGATGATCTCGTGGGCGGTCATTTAAGCAAGCACCTCCCCGAAGTGAGCGGCGATGTCGGCGGGCATCAGCACGGCGTTGTTGTTGACGAGATCGTAGGTGTTGGCCTCGTCGGCAGTGATGATGAACGTCTTGGGAATGTTGCGGAACGACAGGTAGGCGTTGACGTCCTCATCGCGAACGATGATGGTCAGACGCTTGCCCTCAAGGCCGAGAGCCTTGAGCATGGCAACGGCAGCCTTGGTGGAAGGCTTCTCGAAGCCGTAGTCGTCGACGAGCACGAGCTCGCCATCGGCCAGCTTGGCGGACAGCGCGGAGCGCATAGCCAGCTTGACCTCCTTGTTGTTCATACGCTTAGCGTAGGAACGGGGCTTGGGGGCGAAGACAACGCCACCGTGACGCCACTGGGCAGCACGGATGGAACCCTGGCGGGCACGGCCGGTGCCCTTCTGACGCCAAGGCTTCTTGCCGCCACCGGAAACCTCAGAGCGGCCCTTAGCGGACTGGGTGCCCTGACGCCAAGAGGCCATCTGGCACTTGACGATGTGGTGCATAACGTGGATGTTCGGCTCGATGCCGTACACCTCAGCGGCGAGCTCGGCCTCGGCGACCTTCTTGCCCTCGCTGTTCTTTACTTCAAACTTTGCCATTTAAGTGTTCTCCTTGGTATGACGCTGGGCTAAATGGGCTGGGCCCTTAGGCCATACGGATGGCGACGAGACCATTCTTGGCACCCGGGACAGCGCCCTTGACCAAGATGAGGTTCTGCTCGGCATCGATGCGGACAACGGAAAGGTTCTTGACGGTAACGCGCTCGTTACCCATGTGACCGGCCATCTTGACGCCCTTGAGGACGCGCGCAGGATAGGCGCACTGACCGATAGAACCGGGGTGACGCTGGAAGTGAGAACCATGCGTCATAGGACCGCGGCGCTGACCCCAGCGCTTGATGCGACCCTGGAAGCCCTTACCCTTGGAGGTACCGATGACGTCGACCTTCTCGACATCAGCGAAATCAGCGACGGTGACGACCTCGCCGACCTTGTGCTCCTCGCCGTTCTCGACGCGGACCTCACGAAGGAAACGGACAGGCTCGACGCCAGCCTTGGCGAAGTGACCAGCCATGGGCTTGTTCACGTTCTTGGCCTTGATGTCGCCGAAACCGATCTGGACGGCGTCATAGCCGTCGGTTGCCTGAGTTTTAACCTGCGAGACAGCGCAGGGGCCAGCCTGGATGACCGTGACGGGAACGACGTTGTCGTCCTCGTCCCAAACCTGGGTCATGCCAATCTTGCGGCCGAGAATCATGCTGATCAAGATATGATCCCAACTCTCGCGTGGTCTTGGGACAATGCGTACACCACCGAGCGTACGCCCCTAGAGGACCACTACTTACACGACGTGCTCCCCAGCCTTGTATTTCGCCCGGACTACCTGACAACCCTATTAAGCAGGCATTTTGTCCAGCCAGAATACTCCCCTGGTTTCACACAGCTGTTTAGTATACACGGCTGCGGGCGTATCCATCGAGATTCATATTTCACTCACATTGTTTACGCAGGTAAAGTGCGTGGCACGTTCCCAGTGTGCGGCGGAGGGGGCGGGCCTGAGACATATTAAGGTTGTCGCGAGTTCCGCACGAACAGGAGAGCACTTAATGTGCTCTCCGTCGTGAGCAGGACTGTAGAGCAGCAACCTTAATATGTCTCAGGCCCGCCCCCTCCGCCGCACACTGGGAACGCCACGTTGATGTCTGCTTAACTCTGCTCGCTCAGACTAATGACTTTGTTGGGGGTCCACTATTTGCTGGAGGGTGAACTTACATTGATGAGGCTCGCCTTCTGCTTGTGGCTTTGCCTCATCGAAATCGAAAATCATGATGGCGCAGTTGGGGAGTTTTGCTGGGAGCTCGAAGCCCTCTGGGGCTGCAGCCTTGATGAATTGGCGGCTGGCGCTGCCGTGGCTTACTGCTAGGAGGGTTTCGATATCCTCGGCGCCCATGATATTGGTGAGGGTGTCTACCATGCGCTCCTGCAGGGCATGGCTTCCTTCTCCGCCAAATGGAATCAGGTCCTCGCCGGGGTCCCAGACGTCGGTGGGCAGGGCGTCGTGGGGGCCTTCTTCGAAGGTGCCGTAGCTGCGCTCGATGATGCCTTCGCAGGGCTCGACTGCTGCATCCGGACCGAGGAGTTCGCATGCGACGAGACTTGCCGTGTCCATGGCTCGGCCTAAGGGTGATGAGACTACTTTGTCGGGGACGACGCCATGGACCTTGAGCCATGCGGCGGCTGTCTGTGCATGTTGACGACCCAAATTGGTGAGCGGTGAATCGCAGCGACCCTGGACGAGCTTTTTGACGTTGAATTCCGTCTGGCCGTGGCGGAGCAGATACAGCTTCTTCATAGTCTCCCCTTCTGTATAACTTGCTTTGCCGGCACAGCCCTACTCGTGGGTATGGCCTACGTAGTCTTCGTCGATCGTAATCTTGGCAATCGACTTGGGATATTCCGATTCAACCCGTTGTGCCAGCTCGTGCTTTACATCTTCGGCACTCATCTGCAGATCCGAGGGACGCACGCAGTCAAAGATCACGTTAGTGTGCGTAGGACCCGGCACACAGCGCAGATCGTGAATCGAGAGGCGGCTATCGATCTGTTGGGCCATGGCGTTAATGCGTAAACGCATGCTCGCCACCTTGGGGTCGTCGGTCACGATGGGGTCGTAATGGAGCGTGACAATCATGCCGTCTTCGTTCCTAAACGCCTGCTCGATGTTATCGAGCGTGTCGTGACTTTCCATCGGGCTGGCCTCGGCCGCCATCTCGGCGTGAGCGCTTGCGAACTTCCTGCCCGGGCCATAGTCGTGGACCATCAAATCGTGAACGCCCAAGACGCCGGGGTAGCTCATGATCTTGCTGCGGATATGCTCGACGAGCTTAGGATCGGGCGTCTGGCCCAAAAGCGGGCTAACCGTATCCTGGATAAGTTCAAAACCGCTCCAGCCAATATAGGCGCCAACGGCAAGGCCGACCCATGCGTCAAGATTGATGTGCGTCACCTGCGAAACAATCGCGCACGCCAGCACGGCGCCCGTGGCAAGGACATCGTTCTTGGAATCTTGCGCAGTCGCATGCAGCGTCTCGGACTCAATGCGATCGCCGAGCTTTTGGTTGAGGGCCGCCATCCACAGCTTAACAACCATCGAAAGCACGAGAACTGCCACCAGGGCAAGCGAGAACTCGACAGGTTCGGGGTGAATGACGCGCTCAACCGAGGACTTCACCAGCTCAACGCCAATCAGCAGCACGAGCGCCGCCACGACCAATCCCGAGAGATACTCGTAGCGACCGTGGCCGTAAGGATGCTCGGGGTCGGCCGGCTTGCTCGCCAGCTTAAAGCCCAGCACGCTCACGATATTCGAGCTGGCATCGGACAGGTTGTTCATGGCATCCGCCACAATCGAAACCGATCCCGAAACCACACCGATTGCGCCCTTCGCAGCACAAAGCGCCACATTGGCGACAATACACACCATGCCCGCTAACGTGCCCACACGCGCACGATCGCCCTGTGCGCGCTTAACTATCCACTCGACCATCTGCATCCGCCCCCACGGTACTACCTATATATCTATTGCTCAAACGGATTGTAGTGTAGCCACTTTGTCCCCCAGATACAAAAAGGCCGCGCCCACACGGGCCACGGCCTTGGAATGTGACATGCGGGACTGTCCCCTTGTCGATCGATTTATGCACTTGCTTCGGCCACGCTCTTCGAGGTTTCGAGCGAATCGTCTTTGTCTTCTGTCGCCTGTCCCTTCGCCGGCACCACGCCAAAGCAGTAGCTCAGCGCCGCAGACACCGCAAATGCCATACCGCCGGCAGCGCAGCACCACAGCAGGTTCGAGATGCCGCCCGTGGCAAAGCCAATGACCATGAGGACATTCGTCATGCCGATGGTATAGGCCGTAACGCGGCCCACGGCTGCAACAAGGCCTCCGACGGCGCCGCCAATGGCCATGCACGTCAGGCACCTGCCATACTTAAAGCCGCAACCGTACAGCGCCGGCTCGCTTACGCCGCCAAGTACGCCCGAGATCGAGTAGCCCAGCATGAGCGCCTTCTCGTCCTTATCCGCAACGCGGAGCGACGCGCCAAAGGGCATGCCCCAAACGGCGAACGTTGCCATCGTCGCGGCGATCAGAATGCACGAATCCGTTCCCACACTCATAAACTGCGCATAGGCGAGCGATAGGACGACGTTGCTGACGCCCGCGATCTTAAGGAACTCCCAGCCCGCGGCAAGCTCCATGAGCGTGAGCAGCGACACGATGCCACCGGAATTGCCAAGCATAAACATAAGCTGGCCCAACAGCATGCCCAGATAGCTGCCCGCCGGCGCCGTAATGCACAGCGAAACCGGAACCATGACAAGCATGGTTGCAAACGGAACGAACGAAAACGCCACGGCCTTAGGGATAACGCGCCGAAAGAAACACTCCACTTGCCATAGCACAGGCACCGAGATGAGAACCGGAATAACAGTCGTCGTGTAATCGTTGACCGGCGCAGGAAGCAGACCATACACGGAAGTCATCGATGCCCCCGTCGTCGATGCGGCATCGACGAGCTTAAGCAGATCGGGCGCAATCAATACGCCGCCCAGCATCATGCCCAGCTGCTCCGAGCAACCGAGCTGGCGGGCGGCCGCCCAACCAAGATAAATGGGCAAAAAGTAGTAGCCGGCGTTATAGAGCCAACTGTAGAACAGGCGATAGATTTCGGAATCGGCAGACCACAGGCCCAGCATACCTTCGCCCATAATGACGGCAACGGTGCGGAACAACGCCGCGCAGACAATAAACGGCAGCGCCGACATCATGCTTTTGGACAGATAGTCCACCACGGCCATGGCGTTTGATGAGACCGTCGTTGTAAACGAGGTGTTAGAAACTTGTGACACAGGAACCCTTTCCCAATGTGACATGCGGACTGTCCCTTTGTCACATCGTGCGATACTGACCGATTGCGCGGTACTTTTCGTAGCGGAGGTTTGTGAGGGTCGCGTCGTCGAGCCGCCCAAGCGTATCGAAGGCATCAAATGCCGAGGACATGACGGCACCGGCGATCCCCTCATGCGACAGGCCCCTATCGTCAACAATGCCGTCGATGATGCCGAGCGCCAACAGATCGGGGGCCGTGAGCTTAAGCGCCTCGGCGGCCTCATTCGCGCGCTCGGTATCCTTCCACAGGATCGACGCACAGGCCTCGGGGCTCACGACCGAATAGGCCGAGCTCGAGAGCATCAGGATGCGGTCGGCCACGGACAGCGCCAGCGCGCCACCAGAGCCGCCCTCGCCTGTCACCACCGAGACAATCGGCGTCTTGAGGCCGCTCATCTCCATGAGATTCTGGGCAATCGCCTCGCCCTGGCCGCGCTCCTCGGCACCGATGCCGCAAAACGCGCCCGAAGTATCGACCAGACACAGAACCGGTCGACCAAACTTTTCGGCCTGGCGCATAAGGCGACGCGCTTTGCGGTAGCCCTCGGGATGTGCCATACCAAAGTTGCGACGCATGCGCTCTTTGGTCGTGGTACCGCGCTCGACGGCGATAACCGTCACGGGTCGCCCGTCTTTCCAGCCAATGCCAGCCACCACGGCGGCGTCGTCGCCAAAGTAACGGTCGCCATGCAGCTCCACAAATCCATCCAGGCCCAGCGAGATCATCTCGCCCGCCGTGGCGCGATCTGCCGAGCGGGTCTGCTTGACAATCTCGAGCGCGGTTTTTGGTGCGGTCGAGCGCTTGAACAAGTGTCCCAGCTTTTTGCCGCGACGACCCGTATGCACGATCTCATGCGGTGCCCCCAGGCCGGGCGTGTGCCCTTCGTGCAGTGCCAGCAGCTCGCCTACCGTGAGCGCAATCTCGCCACGCGGAACAACGGCATCGCAAAAGCCGTGCTCCAGCAAAAACTCGGAGCGCTGGAATCCCTTGGGCAGGCGCTTGTGCATGTTCTGCTCGATCACGCGCGGGCCGGCAAATGCCGTCAGGGCATCGGGCTCGGCCAGGATAATATCGCCCTCCATGGCAAAGCTCGCGGTTACGCCTCCGGTCGTGGGGTCAGTGAGCACCGTGATATACAGGCCGCCCGCCTCGCTATGGCGCCTAACCGCCGCAGAAATCTTGGCCATCTGCATAAGCGATGTCACGCCCTCTTGCATGCGCGCACCGCCCGAAACGGTAAAGCCGACAACTGGCAATCCAAGCTCGGTCGCTCGCTCAAATGTGCGACAGATCTTCTCGCCCACCACGGAACCCATCGAGCCCATCATAAAGTTGGCGTCCATAAAGAAGAGCGCCGTATCGCAACCGCAGATTTTGCCCTTGCCGCACACAACGGCATCGCGCTCGCCCGAACGTTCGCTCACGCTCTTGAGCTTGTCGGCATAGCCGGGAAACGAAAGGAAGTCCTCCGGCGCCAGACTGGCATCCCATTCCTCAAACGTGCCCTCGTCAATCGTCATGCGCATGCGGTCGCGCCCGCTCACGCGAAAGTGTTTGCCGCAACGAGGGCAGACCTCGAGGTTGTCGTGCAGGCGCGCCTCATCGATCACGCGGCGGCACTCCGGGCACTTGATAAACACGTGGCGCGCGGGAAACTCGGCGCACGACTCGGTCATCGGTCCCTCGAGGACGTTGACCGTCTTCGCTTTTCTATTCATCAGCATAGAGATGCCCCATCAGATCGGTGTGATACATGCCCGACAAGAACTCGTCGTTTGCCAGCACGTCGAGCTGAAGCTCGCTGTTTTCGCTCACGCCCTCAATCACGAGCTCGCCCAGGGCCGAGCGCATCTTGCGAATGGCGCCGTCACGCGTGGGCGCACACACGATGAGCTTGCCAAGCATGGAGTCGTAGTACGGCGGAACTTTCGCACCGGTAAACATGGCGGAATCCCAGCGCACGCGCGGACCACCCGGCACACGCAACGCGGTGACCGTTCCGCATGACGGCAGAAAGTCCGGCGTTTCGGCATTGATGCGGCACTCCATGGCGTGGTTGCGGACCGGCATGTCCTCCTGCTCAAAGGGCAGA
>URYT01000036.1 GCA_900552185.1 uncultured Collinsella sp.
GATAAACCTTATGCCCCGCCCCTCCGGAGCCACACGGGAGGCAGGTTAACTAATTCGAGCCCGGCATTCAGAAAAGTCAGTGCAGCAAAATGGCGATGCGGATAGCGACATGGGCATGGTTTTCGTTGCGCGCACGGGTCCCCTGGGGAGCACCGTGCATTTTTGGGAGTATTCAGCAAGGCAGGACGGCTGCATACACGCCGGACACACCATATTGGTCCCAAGGACGCCTTCGACCGGCGATTTGAGTCGGCAGGCAAACCCCGCCAGGACAAAAAGGCATGCTTCGCGCCGTACCGGAGCCCAAAATGACGTCAATCTCCGCAACGTTACTCAGCCGCAGCGGCACCGGCAGAGCTCGCGGTGCTGAATACTCCGTTTTTTGCACGGCACGGGCGGGGGTACATCAGGATCAGGAAGGACATCCCAGCCTTTTTATGCAATCTGTAATGGGAAGTATGCAAAACACCAAGAGATAGCATTGCTGGTGTCCAAATTGAGCGCGGGGCAGCAGCACCTCCGCCCCGCACCCAAATCCAACAGAGCAGGGACGCTCATGGCGGATCCCCACCAAAACGCAAACGCGGCTCGAGCGCTATCCCAAAAAGGCTGCCCGAGCCGCGCTTAACGGTACGGCATGAATACTTAGCGCTCGTAAATCAAGTTACCTGCCAGGTAGGTGGTCTGAACCTTGGTAGCCTGGAGCTCTTGGGGGTCGATGGTGAGCGGGTTTTGGTCCAGGACTACCAGGTCGGCATACTTGCCGGGCTCCAAGCTGCCGAGGTTTTGCTCGTCGCCCGCTGCATAGGCGCTGCCCAGGGTGTAGTTGCGCAGGGCTGTTGCTGCATCGATGCGCTCGCTCGGTAACCAGCCGCCCTCGGGCCAGTGGCTTTTGGGATCCTGGCGCGTGATAGCCGTGTAGAGCACGTTCATGCTTGTAACAGCTGTGATGGGGCTATCGGTGCCGAAGGCTTGGCGGATGCCGCGCTGCTTATAGGTCGCAAACGGCCACATGATGCGGCTGCGTTCCAGGCCCAGATCGCGCTCGGGGCCGCCCGGGTCGAGTGCAATGTGACAGGGCTGGCTCGAGGCAACGACGTTAAGCTTGCGTAGACGATCGATGTCCTCGGGCAAGAGGTTCTCCAGGTGCTCGAGCGTGTTATGGCCGTGCTGGGGCAGGCCGTACAGGTCGGCGGCCTCCTCGAAGATATCCAGCGCGGCATGAATCGCACCGTCGCCGATGACGTGGATGCGCACGGTATGGCCGCGCTCCGCGGCCGCCAGAACCAGCTTGCGCATGCGCTCGGCAGGAACCGTCAGGCGACCTTGATCGCCCGGGAAGCGCGGGTTGGTATAGGGCTCGGTGAGATAGGCCGTGTGTTCGCTCGACACGCCGTCGAAGAACTGCTTAAAGCCTGGCGCCGAAAGCAGCGCGTTGTTCGCGTAACGTACCTGCAGCTCTTCCAAGCGCGATTGGTCATCCAGCAGCGTGGGAAACAAATGGGCTCGGATGCCCAACTTGCCGGCTGCCTGCAGTTTGTCGTAGACGTCGTCGCGGATAAAATCGCAGCCCGGCATGGGCATGAGCGACATATCGCATATCGAGGTGATGCCCTGCTCGGCCATCCGCCTCATTTGATCGGCGTAAGCGCTTGCGATGCGATCCTCGCCCAGCCACTCAAGGCAGCGCGGTAGCAGCTGCATGGCAGCCGCCTCGTGAGCAATACCCGTGAGCTCGCCGTTTGCGTCCTTGTCGTAACTGCCGCCCGCTGGCGGCTCGCTGTCGCGCGTGACGCCGAGCGCCTCGAGTGCGCGGCTGTTGAGCCAAAGCGTGTGCCCGTCGCCCGAATACATAACACAGGGACGATCGGGGAATGCCACATCGAGCGACGCCTTGGTAGGATGCTCGGGCGGGTCCCAACGGTAGTCGCGCCAGCCCTGCGTCACAACCCAAGCGTCGTCGGGCAGGTCCTGGGAAAACTCGAGCGCATGTTGCACCAGCGCCGCCTCGGACGTGCCCATATCCATGAGCATGTACGGCGAGGAACCGACCGAGGTATGGAAGAAGTGCAGATGAGCGTCATGGAAACCGGGGCAGACAAACTGCTCGCCGTAGTCGATAACCGACGTAGCGGCAGGAGCGGCGGCGATCACGTCATCGGGCGCACCGACTGCGACGATACGGTCGCCTGCGATGGCAATCGCCAGCTCGCGGGTGGTATCGATGCCGTCTTGCGCGGTAAAGACGTTCTTGGAGCGGATAATCCGATCGATATGTTGCATGGGCATCCCCATCTCTGGCAGGAAATTCAACACCCCCGAGTGTACTCCCCCGCCCTTGTAACAAAACCCCAAGCGGCAAACGGCAACTTTACCAGCCCTAGCGGCAGGTGGCATACTGGAGAGAGCCTGTACGATTTTGCGATCAACCCAGCAAGGAGCAAATCGACCATGACGAAGACCAAGGCACAGCAGATTATGGCGGCGACCGAGGCTCGCGCGGCTGACGACGTCACCGCAGCCATCAAAGATATCGCTACCGAGTTTGAGCCCTATATCATCAAGCAGCGCCGCCACTTCCATAAGCACCCGGAGCTGAGCCTCGCCGAGGAGCGCACGACCTCCGACATCGCCAACCAGCTTGACGCCATGAATATCCCCTACGAGCGTCCCCTTAAGACGGGCCTTGTGGCGACCCTTCGCGGCACCGCGCCGGATGCCTACCGCGAGGACGGCACGCCACGCCGCCGCATCCTGCTGCGCGCCGACATCGATGCCCTGCCCGTCACCGAGCAGACCGGCGAGGAGTTCGCCAGCGTCAACGAGGGCTGCATGCACGCCTGCGGCCACGACTGCCATATCGCCATGATGCTCGGAACGCTGCAAATCCTGCGCCATATGACCGACGACATCCACGGCGAAGTCCGCATCGTATTCCAGCCCAGCGAGGAAAACGGCCAGGGCGCTAAGCTCATGATCGGCACGGGTGTGCTCGACGGCGTCGATGGCGCCTACGCCGCGCACATCTGGAGTGAGGTCGACGCCGGCACCGTGAGCTGCGAGCCCGGACCGCGCATGGCCAATACCGACTGGTTCCGTATCGATGTACGCGGCACCTCGTGCCACGGCGCCATGCCCCAGCGCGGTCACGACGCCGTCATGGTGGCCGCAGAGATCGTCAACGCCCTGCAGACCATCGTCTCGCGCGAGATCAGCCCCTACGAGCCGGCTGTCATCACCGTCGGCGAGCTGCACGGCGGCACCGCACGCAACGTTATCGCCGGCACGGCCTACCTCGCCGGCACGGTGCGCACCTACGGCGATTCGACCCACGAGGAAATGCCGGAGCTTATGCGCCGCATCGTGGAGCATACCGCGGCCGCCTTGGGCGCCGAGGCAGAGCTCACCGACTACACCATCGCCAACTACAAGGTCGAAAACGACGCCGCCTCGAGCGAGCGCTGCCGTCAGGCTGTAATCAAGTGCCTGGGCCCCACCGGCCAAGGCCATTATCGCGGCACGCTTTCGGGCGAGGATTTTTCGGAGTACCTGCGTCGCGTACCGGGCGTGCTCGCCTTTGTAGGTACGCGCAACCCCAAGATTGGCGCCACGTACGCCCAACATTCCTGCTTCTACAAGATCGACGAGACCGTACTGGCAAAGGGCTCCATGGTGGCCGCCCAGTATGCTATCGACTTTTTGGCCGAGCCCACGCAAGAGGAGCTCGACGGCCCCGCGATTACCGCGGTCGCCGAAACCAACCCCGATCTGGCCGCCAAGTTGCGCTCTGCCAAGGCGACGACCGCCGAGGCTCGCGACGCCATCCATGATGCCCGAACGGCTCGCCATGCCGCGATCAAGGGCATCCACGACGCACGCGCTGCTGCACGCCGCGAGGAGAAGCACGACGAGTAGTCGATTCGCTGGCATCTCGCAGTCATAGCCACATCGCGATGTCAAAGCGGGGGCGGACGTTTCGACACGTCCGCCCCCGCTCATTCTTCAAGCGCTATTTCTACTATTTCTACCCCGTCCCCAAATGGCAGACGGCATGGCTACTCGTCCTGAGGTTCCTCGTCGGAGCTTGGCTCGGACGCCGACTCAGGTGCAGGTGCCGGCTCAGGCTCAGGCTCAGGCGCAGGCTCGGGCTCAGATGCCGTCTCAGACTCGGGCGCCGGCTCAGGCTCGGTCGCGGGAGCGGGTGCAGGTGCCGGCTCAGGCTTGGGCTCGGACTCAGGTGCGGGCTCGGCATCCGGAGCGCTGTAACCCGAGGGAGCGGACTTCTTCTCGAAGGGCAATACAAAAGTCAGGACGTCGTCCTTGTCCTCGTCGGCCCACTCGCTTGCATAACGTGCAACCCAATAGCCAACGGCACGGTGCTTGAGCATCTTGCCAAAGACCGTAAGAAATACGGTGACGAAAGCGACCAGCACCAAGAACAGCGCGAGCGTGACGCCACCGCCGGTAACAATTGCCTCAATACCCGTAGGACGATAGTAGTAGCTATACATACCGACAGAGGCAATGGCGCCAAAGACGACCGTCAAGATCCATGTGACAACGTTGGCGACCAGGCCCGTCAAAAACTCGGGAAGGAACGAAGCACAGAACAGCTTGGTCTTGTTGTGCTTAAACGCCGCCCAGACCTTATCGAGCGAAAACGCGCTCTCGACACGCCCGGTCACCGCAAAGTGCATCACGGCGATGTCGGCGAACATCTTAAAGAAGACACCCAGAATCGCCGAGGCAATTAGCGCCAGGACAAGCAGGCAAAGCGAACCGAACAGCGCAGCCTCGAGCGCATAAGAACCGTAATAAGAATACGAGCCCGCAGCGCCAATTACCACGCCCTCCACCAGCGAAAGCACTACACCGATAACGGGAATGGCAGCGATAACCTCGAGCACGACCGAAATAACGCTCGAAAAGACTCCGAGACCAAACGACGTGGAACGCATCAGCGGACGATCCATGCCGTCATCGATCTTAAGCGACAGATCGCGACCCCACTCGATGCCAAAGCCGGAACCGCACACGCTCGCAATGCAAGCTGCCAAAAAGCCGATGGCAGCCGCAATGCCGCCAATAACGGGAATAAACAACACGAGCACTGACACAACGCAAATCAGCGCCGGCAAAAACGCGATTTGGCATACACGCTGAAGCACGCCCGGAGTCTTGGTCATATCTTGGAACGCCTGAGCCACACAGCCCTTTGGCGCATTCGCCACGGGCGGTTGCGGAACAAACTGCTGGGGCTGAGGCTGTCCCTGGGGAGCGGGGCCAGCGGCACCGGCATTAGGAGCACCACACACGCCGCAGAACTTGTCGTTATCGCCCATGGGGGCGCCGCACTGCGAGCAGAACATAGAATCATCCCTTCGTATCTTGAACGAATCACTTGGATCGCAAACGTTGTCTTTAGCATCATTATTGCCCAATGTGGGGTCAAATACTCAAAGATGACCGATTTGCAAGGTACACGGCGCCAGCAGGCGGTTCGTTGAATACGTCTGTGCTAGTTCGTTCCGCGGAAGCCCTTGCCGACGATCTCGGAGCTGTCGACAATCGTGATAAAGGCACCCGGATCGACCTCGCGCGCATAGCGGCGCAGTTGCACGGCCTCGCGACGGCTCAGCACGCTCATGATCACCGTCACGCACTTGCCCGAGAAGGCACCGTAACCGCGGCTGATGGTCGCCGTGCGGTTGAGATGCTTGACGATAAACTCCTCGACCTTAAGGGGCTCGGAACAAATGACTGTGCAGACCTTACGAAGGTGAATGCTCTCGATGGCCTTGTCGACCACAAGCGTCTTGGCAAACAGGCCGAGCACGCAATACAGACCGACACGCGGGCCATACAAAAAGGCCGCGATGGTCACGATGCCGATATCGACCAGTAGCAGGGCGCGGCCAATCTCGAGCGTGGTGCGGCGTTTGAGGATCATAGCGAGAATGTCCGTGCCACCCGTCGAGGCGCCGATGTCAAAGACGATGGCACTGCCGAGCGCCGGCAAGATGACGGCAAAGCACAGGTCGAGCCACATATCACCCGTCAGAGAGACATCGGTCGGAATGAAGAGCTCAAACAGCGAGACGTAGGCGGACAGCGCAAACGAGGCGAAGACGCTCCAAAGAATCGCCTTGCGCTCCAAAAAGATAAAGCCCAAAACGACGAGAACCGCGTTGATAATCCACATGAAGACGCCGACGGGCAGAGTCGGGAACAGCGTGGACAGAATGACCGACATGCCCGAGGTGCCGCCAAAAGCAAAGTGATTAGGGGTTTTAAACGCAACGATGGCAAAGGCCGTAAGAATCAGACCCAGATTGAGCTCGGCAAAAAAGCGCGGGAAGCCTGGCTCCTGGCTGCGCTTTTGGCCGGCACGCTCGCCGCGCTCGATATCGGTGCGATCGACCACGCGCTCCATCGGCACTACGGGAGGACGATGCACCTCCTCGGCAGCACGCGACGCTGCCTCTGCCGCAGCGGCCTCAATTGCCCATGCTTTGCTTTCTGTCTCGTGCTCGTCGGCCATTACGGCAACTCCTCGTTAACATTTTGGAAACAATGCGCTCATTAGGGTAACGCGGAACGCGGGGATTGCAACCCTTAGTTAGACGAGCGGTATGACTATATCGGGAGCGTACAAAAACGGCCGGCCACGCTTTTGCTTGCGCGGTCGGCCGTTTAACGTTTTCGCAGATAAAACCTGCCAAAACAAACCTGTCCCTTTTTGGAAGGTTATTCGTGCTGGCTGGTGCGGTGCTCGTACTCCTCGGGGGTGATGACGTCCTCGATGCGCAGGTTGACACCCGCCACCTCAAGGCCGGTCATCGCGGCAAGGCGCTCAGTGACACGTGCCTTGACATCGTCGAAGATCGCGGGCGCATAGGCTCCGTACTCGATAATGACGGAGATGTTGACGACCACGCGATTGTCATCGGTGACCTCGACCGTCACGCCCTTGGTCAGATTCTCGGCACCAAACTGCTCCTGCACAAAGTGCATGAGGTTACCCTTCATGCCCAAAACGTGCGGAACCTCGCGGGTGGCCATGGCAACGATCTTCTCGATCACGCCATTGGAATAGGTCAGCGAGTCCTCGGACTCGTCCGCTTCCTCGTCATCCTCATCCACATCGGACTCGGCCTCGACGAGCGCCTCATCCTCGAGCGTCACATCCTCGGCCTCGGCGGTGACGGTCTCGTCTGCCTCGAGCTCGGTATCGGCTACATCGACCTTCGTATTAAAAGCCATGGTTCCTCCTTATGCCTGCCGCGGATGCGACAGTCGAATACATATTAGCGACCGCTAAACAGACGACCGAAGAAGTTGACGATCCCGTTCTCGCCGTCACGAATCTGGCCAATCACGGCGCCGATCAGCACGAAGAATGCAATGACGAGCGTGTCCCACAGGCCCAACGTGAGCACCAACACGGCGAGCACAAAACCAGCGACGGCTCCGAGCGTGGTGTTGGGATGACGGACGGCATAGCTCCAGATAGCCGCCCCCGTACCCTTGATGAGACCCATAGCCTCGTCATAATCCGCGGCTACTGCGTCTTGCAACTCGGTTGCCTCTGCTTTGGAATCAACAGGTTCGCTCGCCGGCGTGGCGCTCTGGTCAATCGTCAGGCGCGGCGTACGAGCGGTCTTATCTTGATTGGTATCACTCACCGGAAACCTCCACGGTCTGGACGGTAATCTTGGACGGCAAAAAACGGACGCGCGTGGTCGTACCCGGCGTGCCAAGCATGGTGTCGCAAGCTTCCTCGATGCGCCGCTGCATCGCAGTAGCCAGAGATGCCACGTCCTTATCGTCAAGCGCGATAGCCTCGACCTTAAATCGGACGTGCGAATCGTCGGAGCCTTGGACGCGGGCCTCGACATGCTCGACCATCACGCGGTCGTCGCGCTCGGCAGCAGCCCTAGCACACGAAGAAAGCGCCGCAAGGGTGACCTCGATATTGCGCTCCCCCGCCGGATGCACACAGGACGGCTCGCGACGAGCAAACATCAGGCGGAAGAAGCTTACCAGCACGCCGATCGCCACAACTCCGCCGCATGCCGTCACGACAATGCGCGGCATGGGGTCGCGCATCAGCAGCATAAAGCGATACGTATACGGCCCCCAAAACTGGCAGACAAGCGTACCCAGCGCCACGATGGCGGCGGCAAGATACACAATCGCTAGGGCTCGTTTGAGTACGCGCACGTGGCGCTCCCTTCAAATCTCGGCACTCGAAATACAAAACGGTTCGCATCATTATAAAAGAGCCGGGTCCGGTGCTCTACGCACGCGGATCCGGCTCATCTATTCCACGAGGCTTGCATGCTCGCTTCATTATGCCCAGATATGCACGGCTTAACCCGTGCAGGCGCTACTCCTCCTCGAGGGCAGCGATGACCTCGTCGGTCATGTCCATGGTGCTGTAGACGTCCTGGACGTCGTCGAGCTCCTCAAGACGGTCGATGAGGCGCTGAACCTTCTTGGCGTCGGCGCCGGAGACCTCGGTCGGGGTGGTCGGGACCATGGTAGTCTCGGAACCCTTGACCTGGACGCCCTGCTCCTCGAGCGCCTTGGAGACAGCCATAACCTCGTTGGCAGTAGTCCAGACGATCCACTCCTCGCCGGCGTCCTCGTAGTCCTCGCCACCGGCCTCGGCGATGGCCATCATGAACTCATCCTCGTCACCGGCAGCACCGTTGGCGATCATGGTCTCCTTCTTGGCGTTCTCGTCCAGGATCTCCTTGGCGACGACGATCTGGCCCTTGCGCTCAAACTGGAAGGCGACGGAGCCGGAGGTGCCCAGGTTGCCACCAGCGTGGGAGAAGGCGGAACGGACATCAGCGGCGGTACGGTTGCGGTTGTCGGTCAGGCAGTCGACGTAGACGGCGACACCGGCGGGACCGTAGCCCTCGTACACGATGTTCTCGTAGACGGCAGCGTCGGCACCCGAACCAAAAGCCTTGTCGATAGCGGACTTGATCTTGTCCTTAGGCATGGACTGAGCCTTGGCCTTGGCAACGGCAGCGGCGAGGCTGGCGTTGTTCTCGGGCAGCGGGTCACCGCCGAGACGGGCAGCAACGGTGATGTTGCGGCTGAGCTTGGAGAAGAGGGCGGAACGCTTGGCGTCCTGCGCGCCCTTACGATGCTTGGTTGTGGCCCACTTAGAGTGTCCGGACATACGTGTCTCCTATCGGTTTCGACCTAAAGCCCAGCGCAGATGCTCGGGCAATATAAACAAACGTCGTTATGATATACCTACTGGCCTGCGAGATAAACCCCAAAATGAAGGCGTCGTGATGATGTCCCCTTTGGTGCAAAGAAACCTGGCCCTCAATGCACCAAATTAGAACCAGAAGAAGTCGCTGCGGGTGACGGTGGCGCCGATGGCGAAGGGCATGCAGGCGATGACCGGATACAGGTAGCGCATGTAAGTCGAGCCGTTGCACGGGCCAATCAGGCACACAGCGAGCACGCCCAACAGCGGCACCCAGATCGCCAGCGCACGCCATGAATGACGACGCAGCAGGTAGACCACCACGGCGATCATGATCCACACGTAGGTGGCCGAGCTCATGGTGAGCGAGATAAAGGGAACACGCTGCACCGCCACACGGTACAAATTGATCAGGTGGTCGCACCAGCGCACCACGTTGCTGTCAACCGGATGGAAGTCGAAGTACTTGAGGTTGTCGGGACGCGCCATGATCTCGGCACTACGCACTGTGCTGTAGACCCAGGCATCGCGCGCGCTCGGATAAAAATAACCATAGTAGTTATTGATAAGCGCCGAGATATAGCACTCGGGATCCTTCTTAAACATCTGAGCCCATACCTCAAAATAGGCATCGATGTCCTCCTGCGAGGCATACTCGTTAAAGCAGTTCTTGACGGCATCGGACTTGTCGGGGTTGTAGCGGCGGCCCAGGTTCTCGTACTTGAGCACACGGTCGATCACGGCACGCTCTTCGTCGGTCACCAAGCCGTCGCAAGGAGCCTCCACAATGGTGCCGTCCTCCTTAACCGTAGGATTGACGCCCGAGTTGAGGCCGTCGTGCTTTTGGACGAAACGAGCCGTCTGTTGGAACGGAATCGAGAGGATTTCGCGCTTGGAACCAGGCGTGATATCGTGCGCCGGCATAAAGACCTTGGTGAAGTACATATTAGAGGCAAGGCAGAGCGCGAGCACCGCGAGAACGCCAACCCAGCGGAAACGCGGGATGGCGCCCGAAGGCGCAGCACCAGCCTGCTTGGCTGCACGACGAGCCACATGCGCGTCCCATGCGCAAAACGCCGCCGCGATTACGCATGCCGCCAGGGGAAACACCAGGCCGCCGTTGCGCAGAAACGTGGAACCCATGGCGCCCAGAGCGAGCAGCAGCCAGTCGTGGCGCGCAAAGAGCACGGGGGCTTTCTCGCCCGCTCGCTCGACATTGGCATCACGACGGGGTAAGCCACATGCCACGAGCTTGACGGTCTGTACCAGCAGCACCAAGAACGCGTCGGCAAAGAGCACGTCTTTGGTGAGCAACGCCGCGTAGTTAGAGAACATCGGCATAAACGCAAAGAACAGCAGGATCGCACCGCGAACCGGCAGGCTCACGCCCAATTTGCGCAGCGACGAGATGGAATAGGCCATGCAGGCGGCCGTGATGACAAATTGAGCGCAGGTGTAGATGGCAAGACCCGCGTTAGCGCTGTTGAACAGCGAAAGCCCCAGCTGAACGCACGAGCCGATAATGGCCGTGTGCACTACGGGATGATGCCCGTTGAGCAGCACGTTGGGGTTGAGTAGGCGCAGGTAGTCACTCGTGCCGTTGGGGTAGTTGAACCACTGGCGAATCTGCGCACCCGTATCTCCCATAAAAAGACCGGGCAGCGAAGCGATAAGCGTGGGCGCCCAGGCGATCATAAGCACCAGGAAGGGCCCGGCAAAGGGATGGACCGAGAGCACGGCGTGAGTCACACGCCATACGCGGCCAAAGTGCGCTTCGGAAAACGGAATGCGCCGAGAGCTCAGCCAATCTAGACACTCAAAGGCAAGGTAGAAGGCAACGACCGCCAAGAGCATCCAGCCCGCGCCGCCAATCCAGGCGCAGATGATGCGGGCTTTGTCGCCAAGGACAATCTCAGCCGAGTCGGTGAGATCGTAGCTGCGGCCGAACACCATGCAGATGGCAAAGAACAGCGACGGCAGAATGATCGATGGACGCCAGGTGTCGCCACGGCCAAAGAACACGTAGCGAAACGGCAAGGTGAGCAGGCAGGCAAGTGCAAGCAGCATGACCGCGTCGGTATGGCCGGCAAACGAGAGGAGCACCTCGTAGCACACGTACAGCATGCCCGAGGCTTTGGGGTCAATCGCCAAGACTGCGTTGCTCGACACCGGGGAGGGATCGATGGAAAACGCCGTGGTCGCCAACAGCGCGAGCAAAAATGCGATGAGCGTCTGCTTGGCGGGGTAGCGCTTAAACCAGACGATGCGGGCAGCGTCGCGCGCAGCCGTTGTGGAGAGATCGGAATCCTTCACAGTCCAAAGAGCCTTTCTAGAAACCTGCCAAAAAGGGACAGGTTTATTTTGGCAGGTTTTATCTGGGGAAACGTTACGGTTCTGTCATCGTTGCCCAGCGAATCACCACAAAGGCGCCTGTCCCCTTTGTGGTAGTTAGGCGTCGAGGTAGATGCGCTGGGGCCGGTTGCGGCGACGAGCAAAGATGATGAGCGCCAGGCCCGCGATTACGAGCGGCAGGCTCAGCAGCTGACCCATGGTGATGACGCCACCCAGCAGATAGCCCAGCTGCGCATCGGGCACGCGCACAAACTCAATCAAAAAGCGAACGATACCGTAGCCCATAACAAAGACGCCCATAAACGTGCCTTGGGGCAGTAGCGGCTTTTTGCGGCTGAGCACCTGCAGAATGCAGAAGAGCACGATGCCCTCAAGAAATGCCTCGTAGAGCTGGGAGGGGTGACGCGGCATATCGCCCGCGGTGCCGCCAAAGATCACGCCCCAGGGCAGATCGGTCGGCTTGCCCCACAGCTCGCCGTTGACAAAGTTGGCGCAGCGTCCCAGACATAAGGCCAGCGGAGCACCGATAACGGCAAGGTCGGCGATGGTCCAGGCGTCGAGCTTATACATGCGGCACACGAGCACGCCGCCGATGATGCCGCCCACCAGGCCGCCATGGAAGCTCATGCCGCCCTCGTTGGTGGCAAAGATCTCGAGCGGGTGCGCCCAGTAGTAGCCGTCGCCGTAAAAGATGACGTAGAACAGGCGGGCGCCAATGATAAGGCCAAAGACCACGCCGACCACGACACTCGTCAGGTCGTCAATCGTGATGTTAAAGCCCCAGCGACGCTGTGTACGGTACATGACGACCGCCGTGAGCAGAGCGCCGACCACGTAGGCCAGGCCGTACCAGTAGATGGTGATGGGGCCCGCCGAGATCGCGACGGGATCAAGCATATGGTAGAAGTCGTTGAGCATGTCGACCCTCCTACTCCCTACATACAAATGCGGCCGCGGGCCTTGCGCTCGCAGCCGCATATTTGGGCGTAACGTCTATGCGGAGTATGCCGTCCGCAGCTTTCGCAGCTTAGAACGGCGCGTACTCGTCGTACAGGTCCTCGGCCTCGCCGGAGGCATTGACCTGCTCAACTCGGGTAACGCCGGGCACATGCTCCTTCAGGATGCGCTCAATACCCATGGACAGGGTCAGCGAGCTCATGGGGCAGCCGGCGCAAGCGCCCTGCAGCTCCAGTTTGACGACGCCCTCGTTGTCAACGCCCACATACTCCATATCGCCGCCATCGGCCTGCAGGTTGGGGCGAATCTCTTCAAGAACCTTCTTAAGCAGCTCTTCGTTAACAGCCACAGGGGCTCCTTTCTCACAATTACGCGGGCGCGCCCGCGGACAGAAGCTATGTTACTACAGCCGTGTACCCGCTCACGAGCCGTCCATGCGCGCAGACGCGACTTTCACGAGTAGTCAATTTGGGACGGGGCTCTTTTGGCTGCCTTTTGTTGCCAGCTGGCGTTGCCACGCGCTACTGCTGAGCCCGCCCCTCGGTGCCGATGTGAACATCGACGATAACCTGGCGGTAGCTGATGCCACAGGAGTCGAGGATGCGGCGGCTGATGCGTCCATCATCGGTGTCGGCGTACTTGTTGTCCAGGTAGACAACCTCGCCCACGCCCACCTGAGCCAAAATCTTGGCGCAATCGTGGCACGGGAACAGCGTGACGTAGACCGTGGAACCCTCGAGGTCCTTGAGCGAGCCACGGTAGTTGAGCACGGCGTTGGCCTCGGCATGGACCACGTAGTTGTGCTTGTCCTGCAGCGGGTCGTCGCTCGTACCCCACGGGAAAAAGTCGTCGTTGAGCGCCGAGGGTGTACCATTGTAGCCCACCGAAAGGATGCGGTGGTTGGTGTTGGCGATGCACGCACCCACCTGCGTGTTGGGGTCCTTGCTGCGGCGCTGCGCGGCGATGGCCACGCTCATAAAGAACTCGTCCCAGCTAATGACGTCCAGGCGCTTGCCTGACGAAGTTTGATGAAGATCGTCCGACATGGCAGACACCTCCGTAATCGCAATAGTTTGACCCATTGTAGCAGGTGAAAGGTGGAGGCGTTTGTCCCACCGGCGCCTTCACTTTTACACGCGGCGGGGCTTTTGGTTGATGCGGTAGAGCTCGGCGAGACCCCGCAGCGTCAGCGCGTCGTCTACCGTCAGGCTGTGGCCGACCAACGCCGCGAGTGCCTCGGCATCGTCGCCGGTGATGACGATGGGCACGTCGCCTTCCCCCGCGGCCTTGGTCGCGCGCATCTCGGCGAGCACCATGTCGAGCATGCCGTCGATGCGGGCCACCTCGCCCAAGACCACGCCCGAGCGCATGGCCTCACGCGTGTTGCGACCAATCACATGCGTGGGTGCCGAGGGCTCGACCTGCGGCAGACGCGCCGCAGCGGCCGAGAGCGAGCGGGCGCCAAGTGCTAGACCCGGCGCGATGACGCCGCCGACAAAGGTTCCGTGCGTATCGATGACCTCGATATTGGTCGTAGTGCCCAGGCCGATAACGATGCACGGAGAGCCGTAGACGGCACGGGCCGCCACGGCGTCGGCGATGCGGTCGGGGCCGATCTCGGCCGGATCATCGTAGTGCACGGGTATGCCGGTCTTAAGTCCCGGCCCCACGGTGAGCACGCGCCCCGTCGAAAAATTCGGCACGCTGCGCCAGGTCAAGC
>URYT01000037.1 GCA_900552185.1 uncultured Collinsella sp.
CCCGCCGCGGGCGCGGCAAAGATGCCGTCAACGAGGGCATTACCTTTGAGCACATTCGCATGGACGAGGTGCTCACGCCCTTCGTGGTCAACTCCTTCTACTTCTGTGACAAGGATGGCAAGACCGATTACGTGCAGTCTCGCGAGGCACTGCCCGTCGACGACCGCACGCCCGGCTTTGGTGCCACGACGTTTTGCGATATCGAGGCCACCAACTGCCATGCTGCCGCGGCCTATATCACGGGTCTGCCCGAGAGCAAGGTGACATTCCAAGACGTTCACGTTACCTTTGCCGACGATGCCGAGCCCTTTGTGCCGGCCATGGCCTGCGGCGTTGAGCCCATGGTGCGTCAGGGCATCATCGCGCAAAACGTCAAGGTGCTCGACCTGCAAAATGTGGTGATCGAGGGCCAGGACGGCGAGGAGCTGCAGCTCCAGAACGTCGACAAGGTTGTCCGTTCCTAACTCGGGTTGATGACCAGGGCTGCATTGTCGGATAAATCGGCAATGCAGCCCTTGTGCGATACGGCCGTGTGCGCTGCGCTACGCATCATGGTGAAAGGGAATACATGCTCAATAAAACGATTCCTGTCGGGGTCGATGGCTCGTCTGCCACGATTACGTCTTATGTTTTTGCCCCGACCGAAGATGCTTATGCTTTAAAACCGCTGCCTGCAGTTGTGGTCGTGCCAGGAGGCGGCTACGATCACGTTTCGCCGCGCGAAGGCGAGCCGGTAGCGCTCCGTTTGTTGGCGATGGGCTACCAAGCGTTTGTACTGAACTATTCGGTTGCTCCGGCTGTCTATCCGCTGGCATTGCAAGAACTCGCGCGGGCGGTCGATACCGTCCGAGGCCATGCGGCAGAGTACTGTGTCGATCCTGATCGGATTACGGTCATGGGTTTTTCGGCCGGTGGGCATCTGGTTGGCTTGCTCGGGGCGCTTTGGGACCAACCCTGGCTTGCAGAGTCGATCGCGGCATCGCCTGAGTCGATTCGGCCTGACGCACTTTGCTTGGGCTATCCGGTCGTAAGCTCGGGGACCTATGCTCATCGTGGTTCGTTTGAACACCTAACGGGTGCCGATGACGCTTTGGCTCAAAAGTTGTCAATCGAGAATATGGTGGGCGAGGGCTTCCCTCGTACGTTCTTGTGGCATACCGCCGAGGATGCATCGGTGTCAGTTCAAAATAGCCTCCTTCTTGCGCAGGCTCTTGCCGACCACGGGATTGGCTTTAGCCTACATGTCTTTCCACATGGAAAGCATGGGGTATCGCTCGCTACGGCCCTAACGGCATTTAAGGGCTGCGCCGAGCATATTCAGCCACAGGTTCAGGGCTGGCCTGAGCAGTTCGCTGCCTGGGAGCGTGATGGACGATGAGCGAAAGCATCTATACACTGCGCGTTTCGAGGGCTGCGGCAGGAGCATATCCAACGATTTCCGATGCCTTGGCGGCAGCCGATCAACTCTATCCGGATGCCGAGCAACCGGTGACAATCCATATCGAGCCGGGTGAGTACCGCGAACGGGTCGAGATTCATCGACCGTATGTGACGCTGGTGGGCGAGACGGCTGACAGCGTGCGTATCGTGGGCAGTCTGGGCGCCAAGATGCCTTCGGAGGACGGCTCGGGCGTCGACGGCACGCTCGGCACCTTTAGGACCTATACCGTTTTGGTCGATGCCGACGACGTGCGGCTCGAGAACCTCACAATCGTCAACGATGCCGGCGACGGTCGCGAGGTGGGGCAGGCGATTGCCCTGTACGCCGACGGCGACCGTTTGGTGGTCGACGCCTGTTGCATTACGGGGCGCCAGGACACGCTGTTTTTGGGCCCGTTGCCCCCGCGCGAAGTCAAACTGGGCGGATTCATTGGGCCCAAGCAGTTTGCGCCGCGTCGGGTGGGGCGCCAGTATTTTCGACGTTGCCGGATCGAGGGCGATGTCGACTTTATCTTTGGCGGCGCGCGTGCCTACTTTGAGGGGTGCGAGATTCGCTCGCTCAACCGCGATATGGATGTCAACGGGTATGTAACGGCAGCCTCCACGCCTAAAGGCGAGCCGTACGGATTTGTGTTTCATGGTTGTTCGTTTACAGCTCCGGATGGCGTGGCGCCGGATTCGGTCTACCTGGGTCGTCCTTGGCGCGAATGGGCGCAAACTGTGCTGATCGATTGTTGGCTGGGGCGACATATCAAGCGCGAAGGCTGGTGGGATTGGAATAAGCCGGCGGCGCACAACTGCGTGCAGTATGCTGGCGCGATTCTGCATGGGCCGGCGGGTGATACTACCGGCTGGGTGCCGTGGGCGAATGAACTCGATGTGATGGCTGCCGCCGGGTACGCTCGCGAGCAGGTGCTTGCCGGTGCGGATGGCTGGGATCCCGAGGGGGGCACCGGTGATGCGGTTGAGACGACTGGGCTATCTGTCAATGGCCGCACCGTGCACATCGAGACGTACTGCGAAGACGAGCCTGCGCTGCGCGCCCGACTGAAGCGCGAAGGGCGCTCGGCGGCATTTGCGGGCAAGACCCCTGCAGACTTTGAGGCGTGGAGGATTGCGACCAGGACTCGCCTGTACGATGTTTTGGGCCTTTCGCTTATGGACCGCGTCCCGATTGAGATTCGTGAGCTCAGCCGCGTGCGGGTTGCCGGCGGCATCGTGCGCACCCATGCGATGTTGCAGGTCGAGCGTGATGTTTGGATGCCGTTCTACCTGTTGGAGCCGTCTCATCCTAAGCTTGATGAGCGGGGACTCAAACGCTGCTATATCTGCCCGCATGGCCATCAGGGAGCAGGCGCCGCAAGTGTTGCGGGCGTGACGGGCGTGCCGGCGGTCGATGATGCCGTGCGTAAGTTCAATTACGACTACGGTCTACGTTTGGCGCGTATGGGTTACGTGACCGTCTGCCCCGACGCACGCGGCTGGGGATACCGTCGTGACTGGAAGGGTCAGGGCGATGACGAGAACAGCTACCTGCGCGGGAAGTGCCTGAATCAGGCACGTATGGCCGAGCCACTGGGTCTTACGGTCGCGGGCCTCAACGTCTGGGACAACATGCGCTTGATCGATTACTTGGAGGCGCGCGGCGACATTGCCATGGATGACCTGGGTTGCTTTGGTTTTTCGGGTGGCGGCTACATGACGTTGTACCTGGCCGCACTCGACCCGCGTGTGCGCAAGGCGTTTGTCTCGGGCTATCTGTACGGTGTCGACGATTCGCTGCTGCATCTCAATGGCAATTGCAGCTGCAACTACACACCCGGACTTTGGCGCTTACTCGACATGGGCGATATTGCCTCGCTCATCGCGCCGCATCCGCTGCTGGTGCAAAGCTGCGAAGAGGATCATCTGAACGGTTCGCGCGGGCTGAAAAATGTTGACGAGCAGCTCGAGATCGTGCGCGATGCCTACAAGTTGCTGGGTCGCAGAGATGCTCTGCGGCACGAGGTGTGTCCGGGTGAACACCATCTGGGCGTGGCACATCTTGCCGAGGATATCGAATGGCTCGATTCGCACGTTGCGGAATGCGCCCGTGCATAGCCCCTCGGCATGCTGCGAATAAACGGTACGTTCCTGTATGACCGCCGATGGGCGGATGAGGAGAAGATTATGGAAACGAAGAGTTTGAGTGAATCGACCATTTGCTGCTTTGGCGATTCGACCACATGGGGCGATAACGGATGCGGCGCAGGCGGCAACGACGTCTCTTGGACTTCGCATCTGGGCGCGTTGCTGGGAGGCGCGGTCGTCGAGAACTTTGGCATCAAGGGTTCGCGTATCGCCATCAAGGCCGACCGTACCGATTCGTTTGTCGAGCGCCTTGACGGCATCGACAATGCGGCCGATATCTACATCGTCTTTGGCGGCGTCAACGACTTTAGCCGCAACGTGCCGCTTGGCGAGTTGGGCAGTACCGATGTGCACGAGTTCTATGGTGCACTCGATTATCTGATCCGCACCATCACGGCGCGCTCACCTCGGGCAAAGCTCGTGTTTATGACGCCGTGCAAGACGAGCGGTAAGCACGAGAAGGATATCCCGGCAAGCGATGAGCTCAATCACCTGGGGTTGACGCAGGTCGCCTACGTGCGGGCGATGCTCGAAGTCTGCGACCGCTACTCCGTTCCGGTGATTGACCTGTATGCGCAAAGTGGCATCAGCCCGTTTTTGCCAGAGCACCGCGAGCTCTATATGCCGGACGGTCTGCATTACAGTCCTGCCGGCTATGAGCGCCTGGCGCATCGCATCGCCGCGGGTCTCACCGCCGTTTGCCGCTAAAAGTCTGCCGTTTGCGGGGAATATAGGGTTAACGTTCACCCTATATTCCCCGTTCGCGTTACACTAGGGGTAACGTTCACCTATCGTTTATGTCAGAGGGGACAGCAATGGGTTGCAATCAAATCCTGGACCGTTATATCGAGCAGTTGATCGAAACCTCTACGCCGCAGGCGCCGGCTTGGAATATCGAAAAGATTCGCGCCGGCAAGGAGAACACCTGGAACTATATCGACGGCTGCATGATCAAGGCGCTCATCGAGCTGTACGAGATCACGGGTGAGCAGCGCTACCTGACCTTTGCCGATGACTACATCGATTTCTTTGTCCAGGACGACGGTACCATCAAGCATTACAACCCGCAGGAGTACAACCTCGATAACGTCAATGCGGGCAAGACCCTCTACAAACTCTATGACCTGGTGGGCAAGCCCAAGTACCGTGCCGCCATGGACACCATCTACCGCCAGCTCGAGACCCAGCCGCGCACCAAAGAGGGCGTGTTTTGGCACAAGGCCGTCTATCCCAACCAGATCTGGCTCGATGGCATGTATATGGCCCAGCCGTTCTACATGCAGTACGAGCTGAGCTTCCACAACCGTCGTGCCTGCTCGGACAGCTTCCATATGTTCCAGGTCGTGCATGACCTGATGCGCAACCCCCTCAACGGTCTGTACTATCACGCTTACGACGCGAGCCGCAAACAGTTCTGGTGCGACCCGGTCACCGGTCTTTCGGCTAACTTCTGGCTGCGCGCCGAGGGCTGGTTTGCCATGGCGCTCATCGACACCTGGGAGCTTATGCCGCCTTCGATGTCAGCCGAGAAGGACGAGATCCGCAAGATGTTCCACGATCTGATCGACGCCATGCTGCCGTATCAGGACGAGAAGACCGGCATGTGGCACCAGGTCATCAACCTGCCCAATATCGCCCCCAACTACCTGGAGGAGTCGGGCAGCGCCATCTTTGCCAATGCCATCATGAAGGGCGTGCGTCTGGGCGTGCTGGGCGAGCGTTACTACCAGTACGGCCGTCGCGCCTTCGACGGCATCTGCGAGACCTGCCTGTCCGAGTATGACGGGCAGCTGGCGCTCGACAACATCTGCCTGGTTGCGGGCCTGGGCAACACCGCGCACCGCGAGGGCACGTTTGATTACTACATGAGCGAGCCCGTGGTCAAAAATGATGCAAAGGGTGTGGCGCCGCTGGTGCTTGCCTATATCGAGACCATGCATCACGACAAGCTGGCCGGTAAGCGCGATCCGCTCGCCCCCTCGGGCGTGTGCTCCATCGAGGACCCGTTTGGCGGATACACCCCGGGCATCAACGCTCATAAGGGATGTGAATAACGTGGGGGCTATTACTCCGGGTGTACGTTTGCACGACCTTCCGCAGGGGACCGTCGAGGAACGCATTCGCATGGCGGGAGAGCTGGGCTTTTCGTGCATTCAGCTGCCGAGCAAGGTGCTCTACGCATCGATGGGGATCGATCGAGGCGGCCTGACCCGCGAGCTTGCCGACCATTTGCGTGCGGTGCTCGACGAGGCGGGCGTTTCGGTCGCCGTGCTCGGCTGCTATAAGAATTTGGCGACGCCCGATCGCCAACAGCTCATGGATAACTTTGCCGAGTACGAGGCATGCTTGAACTTTGCCCAGATGCTCGGCGGATGCCCGGTTGGCACCGAGACCGGTCGCCCCAATGCGCAGAACCGCGTTGCTGATGACCGCATGACCGATGAGGCGCTTGAGGCTTTTATGGACGGACTCGCACGCGTCTGCGAGCGCGCCGAGGCCGTGGGCGGGCAAATACTGATCGAGCCTGGCTGGAACGAGACGGTCAACACGCCGGATCGCTGCCGCGAGGGGCTGGAGCGCGTCTCGAGCCCGTCGCTCGGCGTGATCTATGACCCAGTGTCGCTGCTGCACCCCAGCGTCGTTGACGAAGCGCAGGAAATCACCGCGCGCATGCTCTACTTATGCGGCAGTAAGATCCGCGTGCTGCACGCCAAGGATTTTGAGGTCGTTGATAACGAGGACGAAGCCGGTTGGTGCGACGGTACGGGTTCACGCCTGGTGTGTCATGGCGTGGGCGAGACGGGCCGCTATGACTTTGAGCCCGTAGTGGCCTGGGCGGCTGCCGCCTGCCCTGGGATTCCCTGCGTGGTCGAGAACAGTGTGCCGGCGACGGCGGCTGACTGCCTGGCGACACTCGAGCACATGTCCGCTCGCTGCGGGGCTTCGCATCGCGAGTTATAGCATTGGCTTTTGCCGTGGCGGTCGATTAAGTTTGCCTGACTGGGGCAGCGGTGAAGGATCTTTATCGTCGCCCCATTGGATTGAATCAAAAAGGGGAGCTGCGTGGCTATCCACATTGTCGAAGAGGCGAATCGTTGCCTAGGTTGTAAAAGGGCGTTCTGCCAGATTAAGGGCTGCCCGGTTCAGACGCCTATTCCGCAGGTTATCGACCTGTTCAAACAGCGTCGTCTAGAAGAGGCGGGCGAGCTACTGTTCCAGAACAATCCCATGAGCGCGGTCTGCTCCGTGGTGTGCAACCATTCGGGCCAGTGCGAGGGTGCTTGCATCCAGGGCCGCAAGGGCACACCCGTGCATTTTTCGAGCATCGAGCACTACATCTCCACAGCGTATTTAGATCGTAAGGAGTGGACGTCCGCGCCGTCGTGCGGCAAACAGGTTGCTGTGGTCGGTTCCGGTCCCGCCGGTATTACCGTGGCCATTAAGATGGCCCAGCTAGGCTGTGCCGTCACGGTATTTGAACAGCGCCCCGAGATCGGCGGTGTGCTGGAATACGGTATCCCCGAGTTCCGCCTGCCCCGTGCGCTCGTGCAAAAGTACCGTCATGTGATGTGCTCGCTTGGCGTGCGCGTGCGCCCCTCGACCACCATCGGTGACGCGCTGCATATCGACGACCTGCTGCGCGACGGCTACGATGCGGTCTTTGTTGGTACCGGTACCTGGCGTGCCCGCAAACTGGGCATTCCCGGCGAGTCGCGCGGCAACGTGCTGTTTGGTATCGATTATCTGGTCGATCCCACGAGCGTGGCGATCGGGCAGAACGTGGCGGTCATCGGTGCCGGTAATGTGGCCATGGATGTGGCCCGCACGGCGCTGCGTTCGGGTGCTCGCAAGGTCACTGTGTATGCACGCTCGCGTCATATCTCGGCCATCGACGACGAGGTCGAGCTGACCGAGCTTGACGGTGCCGAGATTGTGTGCGGCAAGGCGATCTGCGCCATCGACGATAACGGTCCGGTGTTCGAGGCGGCTATCTTTGACGAGGACAACAACGTGGTGGGCTACGAGGAGGAGCTCGACCATGCGTCTGCCGACACAGTTGTGATTGCAGCTTCGCAGGTGCCCAAAGACAAGCTTGTGCTTACTACGGGCGGCTTAGAGACCGACCATCGTGGCCTGCTTTCGGTCGACGAGTACGGTATGACCACCGTGCCTGGCGTCTTTGCCGCCGGCGACGTGGTCAACGGCCCGCTCACCGTGGTCCACGCCGTAGCTGGCGCCAAGCTCGCCGTCGAAGGCATGACTACCTACCTGGGCCTCTAACTCCATCCCACCCCATCCATCAGTTGCGGTGAAATACGGACTGTTTTGGCTGTCAAAAGCCTTATCTACTCCGTATTCCACCGCAACTTTTTTTGTGAGGTGGGCTAGAGACGCTGCATGCGGTACCCGACACCCATGTGCGTCTGAATCATCTTGGGGTGAGAGGGGTCTGCCTCGATCTTCTTGCGCAGGGTGCGCATGAACACGCGCAGGCTCGCCAGATCGCTGTCCCAGCTCGTGCCCCATATCTCGCGGGTGATGAAGGTGTGGGTGAGCACCTTGTCGACGTTTTTCGCCAGAAGGACGAGCAATTTGTACTCGGTTGGGGTGAGCGAGAGCTCGCGTCCGTCTTTCGTCGCGTATCCCGCGGCGTAGTCGATATGCAGCGGACCGTTGTCAAACGTGCTCGCTTCTGTCGACTCGCTCGACGCCATCGAGGAGCGCCTCAAATTCGCACGGACGCGCGCGAGCAACTCATCCACAGAAAAGGGCTTGGTGAGGTAGTCGTCTGCCCCTGCGTCAAGTGCTGCAATCTTGTCGGAATCTTCGGTGCGCGCCGAAATGACGATAATGGGGACTGCCGACCAGCTTCGGATCTTCGTGATGACCTCGATACCGTCAATGTCGGGAAGGCCGAGGTCGAGCATGATGAGGCTGGGGCCGTGCGACACCGCATCCATGATGGCGGCCTGGCCGTTGCAAACCTTGCTCACGATATAGCCGTGGAGGTCAAGCGCGGTCGAAACGAGGTTTTGAACGGTCGGGTCATCTTCGACCAGGAGGATGCGTGGCTTAGTGGCATTATTCATGAATCTCGATCTCCTCGGCGGGCAGGGTAAAACGGAAGACGGCTCCATGGGGGTGGTTGTCGCGAACTTCGATGACGCCGCCATGCGCCTCTACGATGGAGCGGCAGAGCGACAGCCCAAGGCCGATGCTTCGACGCGAATCCACGGGCCGCGTATTGCTTGAGGTGAAGAAGCGCTCAAAGATATGAGGCTTGTCGCAGTCTGCCACACCCGGCCCATCGTCTGCGACGTCCACCACGACGAACGCGCCCTCGCGACGTGCGCTGATGGTGACAGTCGAGTCCTCGGGCGTGTATTTGAAGGCGTTCATGATGAGATTCGTAAGCACCTGCATGATGAGATGGACGTCGATGCGTACCAGCAGGATGTCGTCAGTGTGCTCGATGGTGACGGCACGTCCATGCGATGCTTGGGCGACATGGCTGAGGGCGGCCTCGATGACCTCGTCGATGAGCTCGGATGTGAAGTTGAGGTGAATGGTGCCGTCCTCGACGCGTGTGATGGCGAGGAGGTTCTCCACGGTATCGATAAGCCAGAGGGAGTCGTCGTAGATGGCATCGGCAAGATCGCAACGTTGTTCGAGGCTGAGCTTCTCGTCGTTCTTCCGAAGGATTGCCGCAGATCCGGATATAGCCGTGAGGGGTGTCCTCAAATCGTGGCCGATGGAGCGCAAAAGGTTGGCGCGCAGCTGCTCGTTTTTCGCCAAGACCGCAGCCTCTTCGCGCTCTTGCGCCGCCCGGTCGCTTTCGAGCGCCAAGGCGCATTCACCTACGATAGATAGGACGATCGAATGCTCGAAGGCTTCGATCTCGCGCCCCTCCAGGGCGATGCCGATGACACCGAATACCTTGTCGCCGGTGCGAACCGCGAGGTAGAGACAGTGTGCCTCAGGCAGGGTCCGCGTGCTTGCGCCCGCGCGCTTGTTGTTGGTGTAGGTCCAGGTTGCAACGGCGCGCTCGTAGTCGGTGAGCAGCGACGCGGATCGGTTTTCGGTGCCAGCGGACTCATAGAGCGCCTTGCCGAGCGTGCCGTGTTCGGCGGGGTAGAAGACCACGTCGAGTTTTAGCAGTTTGACAAGCTGGTTCATGGCGACGCGGGCGCACTCCTCCGCGCTATGGGCTTGCTGCAAGAGTTGGTTCGTTTCGAGGAGTACGCGCGTTTTGAATGCGTTCTCGGCGGATGTACGGGCGTTGTCGGCGATGCGCGCAGTTAATTCGCCGGCGACCATAGCGGTAGCGAACATGATGCCGAACGTGACCAGATAGCTTCGGTCGTAGCTGGCGAGCGAAAACAGAGGCGTGACGAAGCAGAAGTTGTAAAGCACTACAGAGAGCACGCTCGATACGATCGTGCAGATACGCCCCGTCGTGGTGACGGCGGTCAGCAGGGCCGTGAGGATATAGAGGGATATGATGCTGGAATCGGCAAATCCCAGATGGCGGAAAGCCGTGCCGATCGCCGTGGCGGCAAGAGAGAGGGCCAGCGTGCGAAGCACGTTTCGGCTGCTGGGCGGCTGCAGGGCGAGCGCATGGCGGCGTCCTTTGGGTCGGGAGGGCGGAGTCGACTGTTCTGGAATGATGTAAATGTCGAGGTTCGGGGCGAATGTTATGAGCTGTTCTACGAGAGATTTGCGGCCGAAGAGGGCCTGACGGACGCTGCTGCGCTCGCCCGTGCGCCCCATGACGATCTTCGAAATGCCCGACAGACGTGCAAACTCGGAGATCTGAAACGCAATATCGTCGCCATAGACGGTTTCCATATGTGCTCCGAGCTGCTCGGCTAGGGCGATATTGGCTGCAAGCTTGGCGCGCTCATCATCGCTCATGGCTTGCGTGCGCGGGCTCTCTACGAACAGGGCGACGAGCTCGCTGCGAAACGCTTTCGCCATGCGTGCGGCGGCACGGACGATGCGGGGATTGGTCGGCGCCGGGGAGACACAGACTAAGATACGCTCCCTGGTGTAGTAGTCACGGTTTCCCAGCACGCGTGCGGCGTCTGTGAGGTGGCCGGTGCGATCGGCGCAGCGGCGCAGCGCGATTTCTCGGAGTGCGGTGAGGTTCTCGACGGTAAAAAAATGCTGTTGCGCTCGGTCGGCTTGTGCGGGACGGTAGACGAGGCCGGCGCGAAGGCGCTCAAGTAGGTCTTCGGGCTCTATGTCGACGAGCTCGACCTGGTCGGCATCATCGAAGATACGGTCGGGGATTCGTTCGCTCACGACAACGCCGGTGATGGATGCAACCATGTCGTTTAGGCTCTCGATATGCTGAACGTTCACGGTCGTATAGACGTCGATGCCCGCATGTAGAAGTTCCTCGACGTCTTGATAGCGTTTGTCGTGGCGAGACCCCGGCGCATTCGTATGGGCGAGCTCGTCGACAAGGATGAGCTGAGGGGCGCGTTCGATGGCCGCATCTAGATCGAACTCGCTGAGCGCAATGCCGTTGTGCTCGATGAGTTTACAGGGCACGTTCTCAAGCCCTTGTGCAAGATGGGCAGTTGCCGGACGTTCGTGCGGCTCGATGTATCCCGCGACGACGTCGACACCTCGCCGCTTGGCGGCGTGGGCGGCTTGAAGCATCGCATAGGTTTTGCCTGTGCCAGCAGCGTAGCCAAAGAAAATCTTGAGGTGTCCCCGGCTGGCTCGAGCGTCATCGGCGACCTCGTCTTTCTCAATTGCCTTGAGGATGAGGTCTGGATTGACGCGAGTGTCCGATGCGTCGCGCTGCATAGCGTAGCCTTTCTGAAGTGTTGTCCATGCGTGCATACGCGGTGAGGACGCCACTGTATGCTCGCGAGGTCGAGTATAGGCGCACTGCAGCAGCAATAGTGCTTTCTACCTGCATCTTTACGGCATCTTAAGGTCGTGAGCCCCGGCCCTCACGCCTCTTTAATCCCTAGAAGCGTTTACTGTCCCCAGACGCTTGCGAGGGCAGGCGTCCGAGACATCGGACCGCGTGTGAAAGGGGCGGTAAATGGACATCCTCATTCCCATCATCGGAGTCGTCTGCATTGGACTCCTTATCTATTACATCTACATTCTGATGAGGAGTGATTCGTAAACTATGGACGCTGCGATTCAGTACATCTTGTACTTTGCCGTACTCGTCGTCCTGGCCGTTCCGCTCGGTCGGTTCATGGCCCATATCATGGATGGTGAGCATACGTTCCTGTCGCCTGTGATTGCTCCTGTGGAGCGTGGCGTCTATCGTCTGCTTCGCATCGACGCGGCAGAACAGATGGGGTGTAGGCGCTATCTGGCGAGCGTGCTGGTCTTTTCGGGGATCGGCCTCGTGGCTCTTGTGGCACTCCAGGCGCTTCAGTCCTTCTTGCCAGGCAATCCTCAGCACCTGCCGGGCGTGTCATGGGACCTGTCGTTCAATACGGCTGCTTCCTTCATAACCAACACCAACTGGCAGTCCTACTCCGGTGAGACCACCCTGTCCTACCTTGTGCAGTTCATGGGTCTCACCGTGCAGAACTTCGTTTCCGCTGGCACCGGTATCGCGGTCATGTTCGCGCTGATTCGCGGCTTCCGTCAAGTCAAGGAGCAGGGTCTGGGTTCCTTCTGGGTCGATCTCACCCGCACCGTCCTGTATGTGCTCATCCCGCTGAACCTCGTATTCGGCATCTGCCTGACTGCCGGTGGCGTCATCTCCAACTTCCAGCCGGCTCAGAAGGCTGAGCTCGTAGAGCCCGTCGCTGTTCAGCCTAATGCAGACGGCGGCTGGAGCGTCATCGATGGTGCCCAGATCGAGGGCGACACGGTCAAGGTCGACGGTAAGGTTGTCGAGGGCGCGCGCGTGGTCACCGAGCAGTTCCTGCCCCAGGGTCCCGCGGCTCCTCAGGTCGCCATCAAGCAGTCCGGCACCAACGGCGGCGGCTTCTTCGGCGTGAACTCCGCCCATCCATATGAGAACCCCAGTGCCTTCACCAACATCATCGAGATGACCAGCCTGCTGCTGATCCCGGCCGCCTGTTGCTTCACCTTCGGTATCGGCGTCAAGAACACCAAGCAGGGCAAGGCCATCTTTGCCGCCATGTTCATCCTGCTGGTGATCTTTACCGGCATCATTGCCGTCAACGAGCATGCAGGCACCCCGCAGCTGGCCGATGGCGGAGCGGTCAATATCGAGATGACCGACGGCCAGGCCGGCGGCAACATGGAGGGCAAGGAGAGCCGTTTCGGTATCGCCTCCTCTTCTACCTGGTCCGCTTTCACGACGGCTGCTTCCAACGGCTCGGTTAACTCCATGCACGACTCCTACACCCCGCTGGGCGGTTTTGTCCAGATGCTCCAGATTGCTCTGGGCGAGGTCGTCTTCGGCGGCGTGGGCTGCGGCCTGTACGGCATGATCGGCTTCGCCATCCTCACAGTGTTCATCGCCGGCCTCATGGTCGGACGCACGCCTGAGTTCCTGGGCAAGAAGATCGAGCCGGGCGAGATGCGCTGGGCAGTTGTCCTGTGCTTGGCAACTCCGTTTGCCATTCTGGTGTGCTCGGCCATCGCCTGCACGGTGCCCGGTCTTGCCGACCAGCTCAACAATGGTGGCGCGCACGGCTTCTCCGAGGCGCTGTATGCCTTCACCTCATGCGGCGGCAACAACGGCTCGGCGTTTGCAGGCATGAACTGCAACATTCCCTGGATCAACGTCATGCTCGGCCTCGAGATGCTGTTCGCCCGCTTCATGCCCATCATCGGTACGCTGGCTATCGCCGGCTCGCTGGCCAAGAAGGGTAAGGTCGCCGAGAGCGCCGGTACCCTGTCTACCACCAACGGCATGTTCGTATTCCTGCTCGTGTTCATCGTTCTGCTGATCGGTGCCCTGAGCTTCTTCCCGGCCCTGGCGCTTGGCCCCGTTGCCGAGTTCTTCCAGATGATTGCGTAAAGGAGGGCGCAGATTTATGACTATGCAAAAAGACATGGTGGGCCGCGCGGTCCGCGACTCGTTTGCCAAACTGGATCCTCGCGTCCAGATTCAAAACCCGGTCATGTTCCTGGTGTGGCTTTCCGCCGTCATGACCTCCGTCCTGGCCGTCGCTTCCATCTTCGGTGTGCAGGACGCGGGTGTGCCCACCTACTATGTGGTCGCCATCGCGGTCATCCTGTGGCTCACCGACCTGTTCTCGAACTTCGCCGAGGCGCTCGCCGAGGGCCGCGGTAAGGCTCAGGCCGATTCCCTGCGTGCGGCCAAGAAGGATGTCGAGGCCCATCGCATCGAGTCCGTTGAGGACAAGGAGCACTTCACCGTCGTTCCCGGCACCGAGCTCACGCGCGGCGACCTGGTGATCGTACGCGCCGGCGAGCAGATTCCCGGCGACGGCGACGTCATTGAGGGCGCTGCTTCCGTTGACGAGTCCGCCATCACCGGCGAGTCCGCCCCCGTGGTCCGCGAGGCCGGCGGCGACCGCTCTGCCGTTAC
>URYT01000038.1 GCA_900552185.1 uncultured Collinsella sp.
CCTGACGATACGGTCGGCTAGAAATCATCCGGCCATAAGCAACAAGGCCCCCGAGCAGCTTATTAAACTGCTCGGGGGCCTTTTAGTTTAAAGCGACCTGGTGGGCGGTCTTTATACCGGCAAACAAAAAAGGGGGTACCGACCAACGTCGATACCCCTTACAAGCCACTATGTCACGCACACAGTGCCGAGCGCACGACCCGCACGCCTACTTGCGAGAATTGCTCAGCTTATTGATCAGCGCCTCAAGACGCTCGCCGTCCTCGGCCGTCTGGGCAATAACCAAAATCGTATCGTTGCCGGCAAGCGAGCCAAGCACATCGGGCAGCGCTGCCGCATCAACGGCGGCGGCGAAGCCGTGCCAGGCTGAGCCTTGATCATAACCAGATTATCGGTGCGCAGAACGCCCGTTACGAGCTCGGAAACCATACGCTGCAGGTGCAGGTCCTCTGCCAGAACATAGATGCCCTCAGGGAGCTTACGCAGCCCCATATCGGCAATATCGCGAGAGACAGTCGCCTGCGTGCAATCAAAGCCCATAGCGCGGAGCTCATCGACCAGCACGCGCTGCGTGCGGACGTCCTTATTGCGCACAATATCTCTAATGGCATCCTGGCGCCCATTGCGTTTTTTAGCCATACAAACCCTCTCTCCAAAAGATGGCGGAGACAATCAATCAGTGATTGAATAGTTTAACGCTATTTGAAGGCTTTTGTGTATAAGAACGCATTTCGAAACAATTCTATGCAAATTTGTTTCGAGATGAGCCGTTTAGGCGGTTTTTGCGCCCGTCCGGTTAAGAAAAGCTGCCAGATGCGTACACATCACGCAGCGCGCGGGCTTGGCGCTGGCGATCGGCCCAAACAACAGACCGAGCCCCCGATGGTTATCCTTGAGCGCGGCGACCATCTGACGGGTTCGAGGCGCCTCGAGCATATCACGCATACGGGCGGAACGCTCGATTGACGACACCCCATGCGGGCTCAGACACAAATTCTCGATGCAGGCGACCAGTCCGGCAAAGTAGAACTTTTGGGTTGCCAGCTTGAGCCGACCACCGCTATCTGCTTCCGAGAGTGAGTCCGTAAGCTCGTCGAGCGCCCGGGTGTCATCGGATACCTTGGCATACATGGTGGGATCAAAGGCATCTGTAAGCTTAGGTGCCGCCGCGTGGAAACAAGCGTCGCCGCATCCGGAGACGCGCTGCGCCCGCGAGAGCGAGCACGCCATAAACCCAACTGTGCGAAACGCCTTGTCGTACAAAAGGCATGCCTCAAACAGCGGACGGCTATACATCACGCCAGAGGTCTGAACGACTAGGCCGCCTAAAATCAACTGGGACAGCCCGGTCACCATCGAAGATTTGCTATCAATGGAAATATGAGCAGCATCCAAGACGCGCGAATGGCGCTCTCGATGTGCATCATAGCGGTCGAGCGACACCGTGGGGAGCACTATGTCTGCCGCAGTATCGCACGCGATATCGACCATCTTGGAAAGAGACTGCGGAGCAAACCACTCATCGGCGTTCATGGCGATGATTTGAGAGCCGCGCGAGGCAGCAAAACCGGCACGAAGACAAGCGCCGCGCTTCGCGTCCTCGACGTCAATCAAATCAATATGGATGTCCCTGTCGGCGGCAACTTGAAGCGAATGGCGCACACCAGGCGCAGCATCGCGGCAGACAACGACAATCTGCAAATCGTAGAGGTCTTGGTTCTGGATACTCTCGAGCGCACGCATCGCATAGCTGGGCGAACCTTCTACCACAAGGATCACCGAAAGTCGCGGATGCGAGCCACGTCGAACCAAGTTATCCGTCCTCTCGACAGCAATAAATCAAACCGTGGTTCATGGTACACCCCGGCAATAAAAGCAATGAGACACCAGTTGTATTGCACGTCAAGAACAGATGTTGCACACGCGCAGCCCACAGATGACAGGTGTCGACGCACGACGCGTCGAGCCCTCCCCTAGTCGAGCACGACAAGCTCGGCGGGATCGTAATCCACGCCCATAAACGTAAGGCCGCAGGCAGGAGCCGTGGGGCCCGCAGCGGTACGGTCGCAAGCATCGATGACCTCGCGCATCCACTCGGGTTCACGGCGATGCATGCCAATCTCGACAAGCGTGCCCACGATCGTGCGGACCATCGAATGCAGAAACGCATTGCCCTCGATGGTAAACGTCAGGATGTCCTCGCCAAACGCAACCTCATGGCCAAACTCGGCACGCATCACGCAGCGATGCGTGGGCTTGCCAACGGCCGAGGCAACCTTGCAAAAGCTCTTAAAGTCCTGCTCACCCAAAAGCGCGGGACAGGCCGCAGACATGGCCTTGACGTCCAAGGGATAGCGATGCCACCACACGGCACCCCGTGAGAGCACGGGACGCGCGTCGCGATCGGCAATACGGTACGTATATGTACGTGAACGCGCATCAAAGCGTGCAGAAAAGCCTTTACGGGCCTTGTAGACCTCGTTTATGGCGATATCTTTGGGTAGCAGGGCATCCATAGCCCGCAGCCACCTACGGCGCGTACAAGCGAGCTCAGCGTCCGTTACGGGCACGCTGATGTACTGAGCCACGGCATGTACGCCGGCATCGGTACGCCCCGCGCACGTCAGGACAATCGGACGGCGCAGGAGCGTCTCGATAGCGCGGCGCAGCTCGCCCGCAACCGTCGTCTGACCGGGCTGCTCGGCAAAGCCGCTGTAGGACGAGCCATCGTAGGCCACGCGGAAAACGAGCGTGGCATCGAGCTCGGGAATCGAATTGAAATCAGACGGCGCGGTCATGGACGCTCCCAACAAACAGGCAATGGCATTTCGACAAAAAAAGAGGGGTACGCGAACGTACCCCTCGAATATAGCCTATGCAGACGGATTGTCTACTCAGCGGTCTCCTCAGCAGGAGCCTCCTCGGCAGCCTCGACCTTCTTGGGAGCAGCGGCCTTCTTGGGGGCCGGAGCAGCCTTCTTGGCCTTAGGCGTGCAAGGCTCGGTGACGAGCTCCATGATAACGATGGGAGCGTTGTCGCCCTTGCGGTTACCGAGCTTCATGATGCGGGTGTAACCGCCGTTGCGGTCCTGCCACATGCCCTGAGCAGCCTTGTCGAAGATCTCGGCAACGAGCTGCTTATCGCCGAGCTTGGCGATAGCCAGACGACGAGAGTGCAGGTCGCCCTTCTTGGCCCAGGTGATGATCGGATCGACGACCGAACGCAGCGCCTTAGCGCGGGTCTCGGTGGTCTTGATGCGGTCGTTCTCGAAGAGGGCCTTAGCAAGGCTCTTCTTCATGGCCTTGGTGTGGCTCGCATCGGTGCCGAGCTTCAGGCCCTTCTTAACGTTATGACGCATGGTCTAGTTTCTCCTCAAATATGCGAAGCATTAAGCCTTCAGGCTCAGGCCCATGGACTCAAGCTTGTCCTTCACTTCCTCGATCGACTTAACACCGAAGTTACGGATGTTGAGCAGATCGTTCTCCGAGAACTCAACGAGCTGACGGACCGAGTGAATGCTGGCGCGCTTAAGGCAGTTGTAGGAACGGACGGAAAGGTCCAGATCCTCGATCTGCTTGTCCAGCTCGGCGTTGTCGTTGGTGACCTCGGGAGCGAAGATCGAAGCCTCCTCCTCGACCTCGGGGGTCTCGGCAAGGTTCATAAAGGCGGCCATATGCTGGTTGATGATATTGGCAGCCTGGACCACGGCGTCGCGCGGGGCGATGGAGCCGTTGGTCTCGATCTCGAGGACAAGGCGGTCGTAGTCGGTGTGCTGACCGACACGGCAAGCCTCAACGAGCTTGGCGCAACGGGAAACCGGCGAGTACAGCGAGTCGACGTGGATCACACCGATGGGATCGTTGTCGCGCTTGTTGGCCTCGCCAGAAACATAGCCGCGGCCATAGCCGATGCGCATGCTCATGGTGAGATGGCCACCCTCGGTGAGCGTAGCGATGTGCTGCTCGGGGTTGACCAGCTCAAACTCGGACGGAATAAAGAAGTCCGCACCGGTGACCTCGCAGGGGCCGTCAACCGAAATGGTGGCGGTCGCCTCGTCGGTCGTGCCGAGAGCCCTGAAGACAAGACCCTTGACATTCAGGACGATGTCGGTGACATCCTCGACCATGTTAGGGATGGTCATGAACTCGTGCTGCGCACCATCGATCTGAATAGCCTCGACGGCGGCACCCTCGAGCGAGGACAGAAGAACGCGACGAAGGGAGTTACCCAGCGTATCGCCGTAGCCACGCTCGAGCGGCTCGACGGAGACACGAGCAGACGTCTCGTTGATCTCTTCGACCTGAACCTGAGGCCTAATGAATTCTGACATGTATTACCTCCAGCCTCAGCAGCCCGGATGGACTACTTAGAGTAGAGCTCGACGATGAGCTGCTCGTTGATATCACCGCTGATCTGCTCACGCGTCGGCAGAGCGAGCACGTTACCAGACAGCTTCTCGATATCGACCTCGAGCCAGCCAGGGACCTCAAAGCGCTCGGAGGAAATCAGGGCCTCCTTGATGGGGAGGAGGTCACGGAACTTCTCGCCGACAGCGACGACGTCGCCGGCCTTGACGCGGTAGGACGGGATGTCCACGCGCTTGCCGTTCACGGTGAAGTGACCGTGACGGACGGACTGACGAGCCTCTTTGCGGGTGCGGGCGAAGCCAAGACGGAAGACGACGTTGTCGAGGCGAGACTCAAGAATGATCATGAGGTTCTCACCGGTGACGCCGTTCATCTTACGGGCCTTGTTGAAGTAGCCGTGGAACTGCTTCTCCAGAACGCCATAGATGAACTTGACCTTCTGCTTCTCGCGCAGCTGCATGCCGTACTCAGATTCCTTGCGACGGCGCTTGGGCTGACGGATAGATTCCTTCTTGCTGCTGTAACCGAGCTCAGCGGGATCGATCCCGAGCTGACGGCAGCGCTTAAGAACAGGAGTCCTGTCGATTGCCATATTGATACGATCCTTTCAGTTACACGCGGCGACGCTTCTTGGGGCGGCAGCCGTTGTGCGGAATGGGGGTCTTGTCCTGGATGCTCGAGACCTCGAGGCCAGCAGCCTGGAGGGAGCGGATGGCGGTCTCACGACCGGAGCCGGGGCCCTTGACGAAGACGGAAACCTTCTTCATACCGTGCTCCATGGCCTGCTTGGCAGCAGCCTCGGCAGCCATCTGGGCAGCGAACGGCGTGGACTTACGGGAGCCCTTGAAGCCCACCTGGCCAGCCGACTTCCAGGAAATGACGTTGCCCTGGGGATCGGTGATCGAAACGATCGTGTTGTTGAACGTAGAACGAATGTGAGCCTGGCCCACGGAAATGTTCTTACGGTCCGCGCGCTTCAGACGGGCAGCGCGAACGTTCTTCTTAGCAGTAGCCATCTATCTAGCGCTCCTTATTTCTTCTTCTTAGCACCGATCTGACGCTTCGGGCCCTTGCGGGTACGAGCGTTAGTGTGGGTGCGCTGGCCGCGGACCGGGAGGCCCTTGCGGTGACGAAGGCCGCGGTTGCAGCCGATGTCCATAAGGCGCTTGACGTTCTGGTTGCGCTCACGGCGGAGGTCGCCCTCAACCATGATCTGGTTCTTATCGATATAATCGCGGATGGCGTTAACCTCATCCTCGGTGAGGTCCTTAACACGCGTATCCACGTTAACGTTGCACTCGACGCAAATCTTCGTCGCAGTGGTGCGGCCGATGCCGTAAATGTAGGTCAGACCGATCTCAACGCGCTTCTCACGCGGGAGGTCGACACCATTAATACGGGCCAACGTAGTCTCCTCTCTTAACCCTGACGCTGCTTATGACGGGGGTTCTCGCAAATGACGAGGACCTTGCCATGGCGCCTAATGATTTTGCACTTATCGCACATCTTCTTGACCGAAGGACGTACCTTCATCGTTCTTCCTTTCGGTAGCGCTCAAACTACTTCCCTACTATCTACTCGCCCAGCCGCAGGCGTTTAAAACTATGGCTGGTCTTCACCCACAATCCGACCGTAGGTTGAGCTAAGCCTGCAGTCGGAAATGGAGTGCGTGTATGCGTGCCGCTATTTGTAGCGATAGGTGATGCGGCCGCGGGTCAGGTCGTACGGGGAAAGCTCCACGACAACCCTGTCACCGGGGAGAATACGGATGTAATTCATTCGGATCTTGCCAGAAATGTTGCACAGAACCGAATGACCGTTCTCGAGCTCGACCTTAAACATGGCGTTGGGCAACGGTTCCTTTACCGTACCCTCGAGCTCAATTGCGTCTTCCTTCTTCACAAGCAATCATCTTTCTCTAGAAAACGACAGCGATTGAGTATTCTACAACACGTATGCACGCATCGTAATAACTTCGTAATGGCTCCACAACTAAGTGGAACTTGTTACATTTGAAATGTAAAACAAAGCCGTTCCCTGATGCCCAAGATCGCCTTGAAATGAGAAGGCATAGACCTTGGGGTCATGCCTTCGAAATTGAAAGGCGAGGTTGGGCATCAGGGGGCGGCGACTTTTACATTTCTCCGCCTTGGAGCGAACACCAAGCACCTTGGGCATCCGTGGTGAGAATCACCGGACCGTCATTGGTAATGGCGACGGTGTTCTCGTAGTGCGCGGCGGGCAGGTGGTCGTTGGTCGTAACAATCCAACCGTCGGAGCCCGTGCTCACATGGTTGGAACCCATCGTAACCATCGGCTCGATGGCAATGACCATGCCGGCCTGGAGGCGAACGCCCCTCCCCTTCTTTCCATAGTTAGGAACGTTGGGGTCCTCGTGCATCACGCGGCCAATGCCATGGCCAACATAATCACGAAGCACGCCGTAACCGTGAGACTCGGCGAGGGACTGAACGGCATAACCGACGTCCCCGATATGGTTACCGGGAACAGCCTGCTCGATGGCAGCCTTAAGGCAATCGCGCGTGACCTCGCACAAAGCCTTGGCTTCGGGCGTGGGGGTGCCGACGAAAAACGTCCAAGCGTTATCGCCGACCCAACCGTCGACAACGGCTCCCGTATCGATGGAGATGATATCGCCATCGCGCAGGATCATGTCGGGGTTGGGAATACCGTGGACCACGGCATCGTTGATCGATGCGCAAATGGTCCCCGGGAACCCGCCGTAACCCTTAAAGGCCGGGGTGCCGCCATGCATGCGGATAATCTGCTCCGCGAGCTGATCGAGCTCAAAGGTGGAAACGCCAGGGCGCACCATGGCTCCAACGTGGCGGAGCGCCATCTTAGATAGCGCTCCTGCCTTCTTCATCTGCTCGATTTGCGTTGCAGACTTAATCTTGATCATAGACCGAGAGCCTCTTTGACATCCCCGTACACGGTCTCGCGAGCCTGGTCACCGTTGACCGACTTGAGCAGACCCTGGCCACGATAGTAGTCGACGAGCGGGCTCGTGGACTTCTCGTAGACGTCGAGACGGTTCTTGATGGTCTCGGGCTTGTCGTCGTCGCGCTGATACATCTCGCCGCCACACTTGGGGCAGGTAGCATCGGCAGCGGTGCCGGTGTAACCGCATGCGCGGCAGGTGCGACGCGAAGACAGACGATCGATAATGACCTCGGGGGCCACATCGACCAGAAGGGCACAGTCGATCTCGCGACCCATGGCGGAGAGCTCGGAATCGAGCGTCACAGCCTGGGCGGTGTTGCGCGGGAAGCCGTCGAGGATGAAGCCCTGCTGGGCGTCATCGGCGGCAAGGCGCTCCTTGACAAGGTCGATCACGAGCTGGTCGGGAACGAGCTCGCCAGCGTCCATGTACTTCTTAGCCTGAATACCAAGCTCGGTGCCACCCTTGACGGCAGCACGCAGCAGGTCGCCCGTGGAAATGTGGGCGACGCCAAACTCGGCGACGAGCTCCTGTGCGACGGTGCCCTTACCGGCACCCGGAGCTCCGAGCAATACGAGGTTCATGAGCAATCCTCCTCTAGCCTATTTAAAGAATCCATCGTAATCATACATCTTGATCTGGCCTTCGAGCTTATCGACCGTGTCGAGCACGACGCCGACCATGATGAGGATGGACGTGCCGCCAAATGCCTGGATCAGATGGTTACCCGTGAAGGAGAAGATGATCGAAGGCACGATGGCGATGAGCGCCAAAAAGACAGCGCTGGGAAGCGTGATCTTGTTGAGCGCGTTCTTGATGTAGGCCGCGGTAGCCCTACCCGGACGGACGCCCGGAATAAAGCCGCCCTGCTTCTTAAGGTTATCGGCCGTGTCATCGGGGTTGAACACCATGGAGGTGTAGAAGTACGCGAAGAACACGATGAGGACAACGTTAAGCACCCAGTTGAGCCAACCGGTCGAAAGCGCGGAGGCAACTGCCTGAATCCAGCCGATACCGGGGAAGAACACGGCAATCTGAGCCGGGAAGTACAGCAGCGCCGAAGCGAAGATGATCGGCACGACACCCGCGGTGTTGACCTTGATGGGCAGGTAGGTGGTCTGGCCACCCATCATGCGACGGCCCACGACGCGCTTAGCGTAGGAGACCGGGATGCGGCGCTGGCCGCGCTCAAGGAAAACAATCAGCGGGATAACCAGCAGGATGATGGCGCAGATGATCACCATGGTGATGATGCCACCGGCATTGCCCTCGGTGCTGGAGAAGATAGCCTGCGGCAGACCGGCCATGATGTTCGCGAAGATGATCAGCGACATGCCATTGCCGATACCGCGCTGGGTGATGAGCTCACCAATCCACATGATCAGCATGGCGCCCGCGGTGAGCGTACCGACGATCATGAGGTCGAAGATGATCTCGGGAGCGCCGGCGCCATTGAAGCTGATGCCGAAGCTCTTAAAGAGGAAGAGGTAACCCACGGAGTTGAGGATTGCCAGAGCCAGGGTGAGGTAACGCGAATACTGCGTAATCTTGGTCTGACCGACCTCGCCCTCGCGGGCAAGCTCATGCAGGGAAGGCACGACGGCCTGGAGCATCTGGAGGATGATCGAGCTGGTGATGTAAGGCATGATGCCCAGCGAAAACACCGACACATAGCTCAACGCGCCGCCAGAGAAAAGATTCAGGAGGGCCATAGCACCTGCGGCGACCGAATTGTTATCGGTCGAGAAAAGGCCCAGCATCCCCTGGAAGGGAATGCCGGGCACAGGAACGTGCGCACCAATGCGGTACACGACGAGCATAGCTATGGTAAAAAGAATCTTTTCGCGCAATTCTTTGATGCGGAAAGCATTCTTAAGACCATTTAGCACGGCAGCTCGACCTTTCCGCCGGCGGCCTCGATCTTGGCCTGCGCAGAAGCGCTGACCTTGTCGACCTTGACCGTGAACTTCTTGGTGAGCTCACCATTGCCGAGCACCTTGACGGGCTCGAACTCGCTCTTGGTGATGCGAGCGGCCTTAAGAGCGGCACCGTCGATCACAGCGCCGTCCTCGAACTTACGCTCGAGACGCTCAACGTTAACAGCGGTGTACTCGATACGCCGGGGGTTACGGAAGCCCGGAAGCTTGGGCAGGCGCATAGCCAGCGGAGTCTGGCCACCCTCGAAGCCAGCACCCTTGGTGCCGCCAGAGCGGGAACCCTGGCCCTTCTGACCGCGGCCAGAAGTGGTGCCGTGACCCGAAGAATTGCCACGGCCGACGCGCTTGCGGTTCTTGGTGGAACCGGGCGCGGGAGTAAGATCGTGAAGCTGCATTTGCTACTCCTCTACAATCTCGACAAGGTGCTTGACCTTGAAGATCATGCCGCGGACGGACTCGTTGTCAGCAATCTCGCGAACCTCGCGGATCCTGTGGAGACCGAGGGCACGGACAGTACGGACCTGGTCCTGCTTGCAACCGTTGGTGCTGCGGACCTGCTTGATCTTGATGGTGTCAGCCATGCTTAGTTCTCCTTACCGACGAACATCTCGGAGACCGTCAGGCCACGGCGAGCCGCGACGTCCTCAGGGCTGGAGAGCTCCTTGAGGCCCTCGACGGCAGCCTTGATGATGTTGAGGCCGTTGTCGGTACCGAGGGACTTGGACAGGACGTTCTTGATGCCAGCAAGCTCAAAGAGGGGACGCACAGCGCCGCCGGCGATAACGCCGGTACCCTCGACAGCGGGCTTGATGATGATGCGGCCGGCACCAAAGTGGCCGAGAACCTCGTGCGGGATGGTGCCCTGCTCGGTCACCGGCACGTGGAACATGTTCTTCTTGGCATCGAGAGATGCCTTGGAGATGGCCATGGGCACCTCAGCGGACTTGCCCATGCCAACGCCGACGTTGCCCTTGCCGTCGCCAACGACGACGAGAGCGACGAGGCTCATGCGACGACCACCCTTGACGGTCTTCGACACGCGGTTGATGTAAACGACGCGCTCCTCGAACTCGGAGGCCTCGCGCTGCTGCTTCTGATTACGAGCCATGTGCTACATACCTCCTAGAACTCGAGACCGGCGGCACGAGCACCGTCGGCGAGGGCCTTGACGCGGCCATGGTAGATACGGCCACCGCGATCGAAGGCGACCTTGGTGATGCCGGCCTCGATGGCGCGCTTGCCAACGAGCTGACCGACCTTCTCCGCAGCCTCCTTGTTCGAGGTGTGGGTGCCCTTGAACTCGGCCTCGAGGGTCGAGGCAGAGACGAGCGTCAGGCTGGAGCCCTTGCTGTCGTCGATGATCTGGGCATAGATGTTGGCGTTAGTACGGGTCACGCGAAGACGCGGACGCTCGGAGGTACCCGAGACCTTGCCGCGAACACGACGCTGACGACGCTTGAGGCCTTCCAGCTTCGCCTTATGCTTGTTCATACGTAAACTCCTAAAAAGGTTGATCTTGCCAGCACCTGACGGGGTGCTGGTCTTATGCGAGTGAGTCGGTTACGACTACTTGGCGGCCTTACCCAGCTTGCGGCGGATGTGCTCGCCAACGTAGTGGATACCCTTGCCCTTGTAAGGCTCGGGAGGACGATGGCCGCGGATCTCAGCGGCGATCTGACCGACCTGCTGCTTGTTAATACCCTTGACGTTCACGTGGGTGTTGTCGGGAACCTCGAAGGTGATGCCCTCGGGAGCCTCGACGATCACGGGGTGCGAGAAGCCCAGGGAGAACTCGAGGTTCTTGCCCTTCTGCTGCACGCGGTAACCGACGCCGGCGAGCTCGAGCTTCTTCTCGAAGCCCTCGGAAACGCCAACAACCATGTTGTGGATGAGGGCGCGGGTGAGGCCGTGGCGGGCACGGGTCTCACGCTCGTCGTCGGGACGGGAAACGGTGAGGACGTTGTCCTCGACGTTGATAGCGAGCTTCTCAAAGACATCGAGCTCGAGCTGGCCCTTGGGGCCCTTGACGACAACGTTGTTGCCGTTGACTGCCACTTCGACTCCGGCGGGAATCTGGACAGGCTTATTACCGATACGAGACACGGTGATCTCCTTTCCTTCTACCTACCGAGCGAATTACCAGACGTAAGCGATGATCTCGCCGCCGACGTTGTGCTTGCGAGCATCGCGGTCGGTCATGACGCCATGGCTGGTGGAAATAATGGCGGTACCAAGGCCACCGCGGACGCGGGGCATGTCGGCAACGCCGGTGTACTTACGCAGGCCCGGCTTGGAAATGCGGCGGATGCCGTTGATGACCTTAGCCTTCTTGGGACCATACTTAAGCGTGATGTGCAGAGTCTTCTGGGGAACGGTGTCCTCGACATCGTAGCCCTCGATGTAGCCCTCCTCATGCAGAACACGAGCGATCTCGACGAGCTTCTTGCTGCTCGGCATGGAGACCGTGGCCTTGTTCACAGAGTTAGCGTTACGGATGCGCGTAAGCATATCTGCGATCGGGTCTGTAAGGTTCATACAGATTCTCCTTCGTTCTTGATGAACACGTGCTCTTGGTTCTTCGCCGCCCTTAACGGCAAAGCCTAACTAGCGCGTTTTCCCTGTTCCAAACGGATGCTTGAAACGCTGGTAGTGACTTACCAGCTGGCCTTCTTAACGCCGGGAAGCTCGCCCTTGAGTGCAAGCTCACGGAAGCAGACACGGCACAGGCCGAACTTGCGGTACACAGAGTGCGGACGGCCGCAGCGCTGGCAGCGCGTGTACTCACGAGTAGAGAACTTCTGCTTGCGATTGCACTTGACGATCATCGATGTCTTAGCCACTTATATCCTCCTCACATAGAGTATTGTTCGCCCCAAGCGCCGCTCCCTTGTGGAAACGGCGCTTTTAGGGCAGGTGAACCTATTTCTTGAACGGGAAACCGAAGGCGTCCAGAAGGGCCTTGGCCTCCTCATCGGTGTTGGCGGTGGTCACGAAAGTGATGTCCATACCACGCTGGTGATCGACGGAATCGAAGTCGATCTCGGGGAAGATGAGCTGCTCGGTGACGCCCATGGAGAAGTTACCACGGCCGTCGAAGCTCTTGGCGGAGATGCCGCGGAAGTCGCGGATACGGGGGATCGCGACGGAGGTCAGACGATCGAAGAACTCCCACATACGGTCGCCGCGCAGGGTGACCTTGGCGCCGATGGGCATGCCCTCACGGAGCTTGAAGTTAGCCACGGACTTCTTGGCCTTGGTAATGATGGCCTTCTGGCCGGTGATCTTGGTCAGATCGCCCACAACGGCCTCCAGAACCTTGGAGTTGTCACGGGCCTCGCCGCAGCCGCAGTTGACCACGATCTTGTCGATCTTGGGGATCTGCATGACGGACTTGTAGCCAAACTTCTGCATCAGAGCAGGAGCGACCTCGTCCTGATACAGCTTCTTCAGGTTAGGCGTATTGGCCATTGGTTAACTCCTCCTCTCTCAGATTTCGGCGCCGCACTTCTTGCAGATGCGGACCTTCTTGTCACCCTCGACCTTGTGGCCGACGCGGGTGGGCTTACCACACTTGGGGCAGACCTTCTGCACCTTGCAGGCGTAGATGGGGGCCTCCTTCTGGATGATGCCGCCCTGCTCGCCCTGCTTGCGGGGCTTGGTGTGGCGAGAGACCATGTTGATCTTCTCAACAATGACCTTGCCGTCCTTGGGCATGACCTCCAGGACCTTGCCCTGCTTGCCCTTGTCCTTGCCGGACAGGACGACAACCAGGTCGTCCTTACGAATGCTCATCTTATTCATGTCTTCTCCTACCCCCTTACAGCACTTCGGGAGCCAGGGACAGGATCTTCATGTAATCCTTGTCGCGCAGCTCACGGACCACGGGCCCAAAGATACGGGTACCGCGGGGATTCTTGTCGTCCTTGATCAGGACGGCGGCGTTCTCGTCGAAGCGGACATAGCTGCCGTCAGAGCGGCGCACGCCCTTGACGGAGCGGACGATGACGGCCTTGACGACCTCGCCCTTCTTCACGGTTCCGCCAGGCTGTGCCTTGCGGACGGAAGCGACGACCACGTCGCCGATGTTGCCGAACTTGCGCTTGGAACCGCCCAGCACGCGGATGGTCTTGATCTCCTTGGCGCCGGTGTTATCGGCGACTTTCAGATAGCTTTCTTCCTGAATCATGCCGGCACCTCCTTATTTCGCCTTCTCGATGATCTCAACCACGCGCCAGCGCTTGTCCTTGGACAGGGGACGGGTCTCCATGACACGGACACGGTCGCCGATGCCGCACTGGTTGTTCTCATCGTGAGCCTTCAGCTTATAGGTTCTCTTAACGATCTTCTTGTACAGAGGGTGGGCCACGCGGTCGGCGATGGCGACCACCACGGTCTTATCCATCTTGTCCGAAACCACCAGGCCGACTCTGGTCTTACGGGAAGAAGTTCTGTTTTCCATCTTCTATTCCTCCTCTTAGCGGCCGGCGAGCTGCTGCTCGCGGATGATGGTCTTGACCCGGGCGATATCCTTCTTGACCTCAGCGATGCGCACGGGGTTATCCAGCTGGTTGGTGGCGTGCTGGAGGCGCAGGTTGAACAGGTCCTTCTTCAGGTCCATCAGCTTGGTCTCCAGCTCGGCGCCGGACATCTTGCGGATTTCATTGGCCTTCATTACGCTTCACCACCCTTCTCGGTCTCTTCACGCTTGACGATCTTGCACTTGATGGGCAGCTTGTGGCTGGCCAGACGCAGAGCCTCGCGGGCGACCTCCTCG
>URYT01000039.1 GCA_900552185.1 uncultured Collinsella sp.
AGGATGGTGGCGAGGGCTCGACCCCGTCTTCGTCCGCACCACAACCGCCCGCCGGCGAATAACGCCCGCGAGCGGATTTAACCCGCCTTGCCCCGAGCGCATCGGGGTATCATAGCGCCGAATCAACAACCCTCCCTGCGATCGAGCGTAGGGAGGGTTGTGTCTTGAAGAGCCATCTGAACATATTGAGCCGTCTGCAGGGTGCCGGTGCCCTACCGTTTGCGGACGAATTGCTACCGTTTGCCGAGCGCGCGACGTACGAGGCGCTCGAGGCATTGTCGCCAACACGATGTACCGGCTGCGAGCGCGCCGGTGCGCTTATTTGCCAAGACTGCCTGGCCGCGCTCACGCTCATCGACCCACGTCATAGCTGCACCCGATGTGGCGCCCCGTTTGGGGATTTGCTGTGCACTGAGTGTTCGGTCGAGGGCACGTCTTCGGCAATGGCGGAGGCGCTCGACCGCTGCCTGGCGTGCGCCGTCTATGCGCATCCGCTGCCGCGCATCATTAAAGCGTACAAGGATGCGGGCGAGCGACGTCTGGCTCCGTATCTGGCGGAGCTGCTCTACGACACCGCCCTGCATGCCCAGGTCGTAGCTCCCGATCGCTACGGAGGCGTGCTTTCCGGTGCGGATGCGGTGGTGTTTGTGCCTGCGACGGCGGCAGCGTTTCGGCGGCGTGGTTTTGATCATATGGAGGCTATTGCGCGCCCATTTTGCGAGCTGTCGGGTGTTCCTCTGCTCGATGCTCTCGTCAAGTACGGGCATGGCGACCAGCGCGAACTCGGTCGTGAGGAGCGCCGCGAGCGTGCCCGAGGTATGTACGAGACGGTTGAGGATGTGCACGGCCGCCGCCTGCTGCTTATCGATGACGTTATCACCACGGGTGCGACGATGGCAGCGGCTTCGGCGGAACTCAAGCGCGCCGGTGCCACGGCCGTTGATGGCCTCGCTATCGCACGCGTTTGGTAGGGGTGATTCATGTGGCGGTAACAATCAGGTGGTGCAACAAACCGACAAAAGAGCAGCTAGCGGCTTCCGTAATCCTAACTGGCGCCTCGGCGCTACGCATGATGCGCGCCGAGCGCCGGCAGATGGGCTACATAAGCTGGAAGGACCTTAATCCCGATGAAGAGCGCCGTGTGCTGCGCACATCGTCGTCCTCGACCGAGGACATCTATCTTCCCGATTTGGTGCGGATTGGGGCCGCAAGCGGCGAGGCGCAAGAGGATTTGTGCTTGCTGGTAGGGTCTGCAGCGCAGCGCCGCCGTATTCTTGGCGTGAGCTGGTCCGTATGCTCCGAGTTGCCCGCCGGCTCGATTCTAGAGGTGGAACCGGGGGTGTACAGTCTATCTCCCGAGGCCCTTTGCGTAGCCGTCGCGCGCGAGGTCGGCTGCATCCAGGCATTTGCCCTGGCCCAGGAGCTGTGCTCTAAGATTTCACTGAGTGACCGCGGGAAGTATCTGCCTCCCTACACCTCGCCTGTCGTGAACAAATTGGCAAAGGACAAAGACCAGCCGCCAGATGTCGGTTACTTTGAGGTCGAGTCCGTGCTGACACCCGATTGCCTGGTAGATTACCTCGCGGCATGCAAGGGGAGCGCGGCCAAGCAGCTGCGGCGGCTGTGTCCCTATCTGTCGGAAAACCTGCGTTCACCCATGGAGTGCATCATGCTTGCCATGTTTTCGCTTCCGTTTTCCTATGGCGGATTTGCCTGTGGTCCCTTTAAGACCGACTACAAGATCGAGTTCAACGACCGTGCACAGGCGATCTCGGGGATGCCGCATGCGGTTTGCGATGCCTTTCAGGAAGCAGCCCAGTTTGACCTGGAATACAACGGTGAGCTGGGCCATTCCTCCCGGAGGGGACGTATCCATGATGAAAAACGCAACACGGGCTTGATTACTATGGGAATCGAGGTCGCGACGGTCAATAACGAGATGCTCTGCGACATGGAGGCAATGGAGGCGCTCGCATGGCGCATGCACCAGCGTATGCGAAAGCGGTACCGGAATCGTGTCGATGCCCGCAGGAAAAAGCAAGAGGCGCTGCTTAACACGCTGCGGGCGTGTTTTGGGCTTAAACCCGCCTAACAATGCTCTGAAACAGGGGGTTGGATATATGCTCTGGCCAAAATATAGCAAATATGAGTACTGCTACAAATTCAGTAACAGCAAAATCAGGGATTTTGGGACTGGAAGATGGGGTAAATTAGAAAGCTATTAAACAAATGTGGAATATCCTGGCATCAATCTGACGTTATAGAGCGTGAAAACAGCTTGCAGAGCCAAAAACTCCTGCTACTAAATTGGTAACAGTACTCATATTTGCTATTTTTTGGCCACGGCGCCCTAAGACGGGTGTGTTGGGGCTTTCCATAGGGGAGCGACGGGCTCAATCAGAGCACGTGCGGCCCGTCCTGACCTGCGAAATCTGTACTCGCGATGCGAATAACGCCCCTAACCTTAAACTTTAGCTTGAACTTAGCTATAATGCGCTTCGTTCCTACCAGGCTGTGGTTGCGGACGGACGAAATGCCCGTCCTAGTCCAAGACAGACGCGGTCAAAGGGATCCACGTAAGCGACCGCGTGCGCGCGGCGCGATCATGGCGCGTCCTAGATGTAAGCCGCACCGTCCGTTCTACTTTCTTTGGGGCAATACCGCCTCGCGGGCGAGCGGGTCAGTCGTGAAGGTGGCTGCGGCCTCCCGAGCAAACACCCCGGTGCGCAAGTGTGGGGTCAAATACCAGGTCAGCTGGTGGGAACAATCTGATATTCCGCGCAACGCACGGATTGTATACGACACAGAAGGCAGGGTAGTGGACATGGTGAGGGGCAGCTTGATGCACGCGGCTCGGTTAGGTGCTGGGACCGCAGCGGTCATTGCCGTTTTGGGCCTGAGCGGATGCGCGTTCAACCCGCTGTCTACGTTCACGACTCCCACGATCGACCAGATCGAGTACGAGACCGTCACGCCGGCGGTGTCGGACGATGCCCTGGTCACTCCCGGAACCCTGACGGTCGCCCTCGATACTTCCGATGCGCCGCAGGCCATGCAGGGCGCCGACGGCGAGCTCACGGGATATGCGGTTGACGCCGCCCGCGCCCTCGCAAGCCGCATGGGCCTTAAGGTCGCCTTTGTCGATGCGTCCTCGGCAGGTTCCGCGCTCGGCGACAAAAAGGCCGATATCTTTATCGGCGAGATCAACTCCACAGACGGGGACGTTAGCTCGCTCGGCACCTGCCTGTACGATGCCGCTTCTGTGTTCGGTAAAACCAGCGATGGTGGGTCGCTAAGCGTTTCCACCGATACCCTTAACACGTCTACCCTGGGTGTCCAGATGTCCTCGGCCTCGCAGGAGGCGCTTGCCAAGCAGAGCATTACCGCCAACCAAAAGACCTACTCCAACATCAACGAGTGCTTTGAGGCGCTCGAGTCCGGCGAGGTCGACTATGTGATCTGCGACTCCACGGCTGGCGGCTACCTTGCACGCCTGATGAGCGAGGTCTCCTATGTCGGTGCGCTTGAGGCGCCCTCGACGCTTGGTGTTGCGGGCCTCTCGTCCAATGACGAACTGTGCCGTGCCGTGAGCGATGCCCTCGACGACATCACGGTCGACGGCACGCTCGAGGCAGTTCACTGCGTCTGGTATGGCAGGATGCCCTACGACCTCACCACTAAGACGGTTTCGGGCGCTAACGTGCAGCCGGGCGACTCTGAGTCCAGTGAGACCACGTCCTCCGGCAGCGAGTCCTCCGATTCCAACAATGAGACCGCATCCTCCGAGGACAAATCGTCCAGCCAGGAAGGCGCCATCACCGACGACGACATTAACAAACTCAATAGCTAGTTATTGCTAGGGGTGGTGTCTCCTATACGTTGGAAAGGACACCTCTTCACGGTTTCAACACGCACTGCCGGGCTTCCCCGATGGGGGAGCCCGGCTTTTTCATCCCAATAAAACAAGCAGGTCAAAGCCAATTTTCGGGACCAAATACAAAGCTGTTGGCTCCCTCCTATAGCGCACTTTGCCACAGAAAAGTGCGAGACTTCGGTATGCGGTATCAAGCAATCGTTATTCGGGTCTTTGGGAATTCGGGTGATTAAATGCACGGCAATGGGTACATAGCCAGTACAGTAAGTCCCCGAGGCAGATTGGAGCCACGTATGGATATCAAGGTTTCTGGACGCAAGACGACGGTAACCGATGCTCTGCGTGCGCATGTGGATGAGAAGATCGGCGAGGCGCTCAAGGTTTTCGATATCGAGCCCATGACGGTCGACGTTGTACTTCGCTATGAGAAGAACCCCTCGAACCCCAACCCGGCAATCGTCGAGGTTACGGTTCGTGCCCGCGGTTCGGTGATTCGCGTTGCCGAGCACGGTGCAGATATGTACGCCGCCATCGACCTCTCCGCCGATAAGGTCACCCGCCAGCTGCGCAAGTTCAAGACCAAGGTCGTGGACAACCGCCAGGGCGGTGCCAGTGCAGCGGATGTCGCACCGGTCGAGCGCGTCGAGGATCTGGCCGACCTGCTGCTGCCCGAGGAGGAGGACGACCTGCTCGTCCGCGAGAAGGTCATCGATGTCACCCCGATGACCGAGGAGCAGGCGCTGGTGCAGACCGATCTGCTTGGTCATGACTTCTACGTGTTCGAGAACGCGACGACTGGCCTCATCAATGTGGTGTATCACCGTAAGAATGGTGGATATGGCATCATCAAGCCCCGCATCGAAACACTTGACGAGTAAAATACGTTAACTTGCATGTGTTAACGGTTGGCGGCCATCCCATGCGGGTGGCCGCCTTTTTACGTAAGGAGTCGCTTTGATGGACAAGGCTGCATCTACCGGTCATTCGGACCGTTGCCGCATCGTCGTCGATACCTGCTGCGACTTTAGCCCCGAGGTCGCCGCGAACCTCGATGTCGATATCCTGGGTTTCCCCTTCATTATCGATGGCGAGGAGCGCACGGATGACATCTGGTCGAGCATCACACCCAAGGAGTTCTACGATCGCATGCGCGCCGGTGCCCGCGTGTCCACCTCGGCTGTGTCGCTCGGTCGCTATATCGAGTTCTTTACCGAGTGCGCCAAAGAGGGCACGCCCACGGTCTACCTGTGCTTTACCTCGGCGCTGTCGTCGAGCTACAACTCCGCGTGCCAGGCGGCGGACGCCGTGCGTGCCGAGTATCCCGATTTTGAGCTCTACGTGGTCGACAACGCTCTGCCCTGCGCGACTGGCGCGCTCTTGGCGCTCGAGGCCGTGCGCCAGCGTTCGGCGGGACTGACCGCCAAGCAGCTGGTCGATTGGGCAAACGAGGCAAAGACCTACGTCCACGGCTACTTTACGCTCGAGAGCTTCGACGCACTAGCTGCCGGCGGCCGCATTCCGCCCGCGGCGGCGCAGCTCACGGCAAAGCTCGATGTCAAGCCCGAGCTCTCCTACGACCTTGCCGGCTCGCTGTCGCTGATCGGCGTCAACCGCGGCCGCAAGAAGGCGCTCAAGTCCATTCTCAAGTCGTTCCGCGAGAACTACGTGCCCGACCGCACCATGCCCATCGCAATCATGACGGCCGATGCCGAGAAGGACGGCGACTGGCTCGAAGCTGCCATCCGCAAGGAGGAGGGTTGCGCCGACGTCACGATCATTCGCGGCTCCGTGGGTCCCACCATCGGCTCGCACGTGGGCCCCGGCATGGTGGGCTGCGCGTTTTGGGGTAAGAACCGCGCCGACAAGGCGTCGCTTTCCGACCGTATCGCCCGCCGCGTGCGCGGTCAGTAGGCAAGCGCTGCGTCCGTTATCGCCCTCGACTCACAGCCCAAACGCTGGCACCGAGTATTCAACCTGGTAACAACACCCAACCCAAAAGGAAAGGTTTCATGGCAAACAAGCTCTCCGTCGCATTTATCGGCACCGGAATCATGGGTGCCCCCATCGCCGGCCACATCCTGGATGCCGGCTATCCCGTCACGGTTAACAACCGCACCAAGTCCAAGGCTGCCGCGCTTATCGAGCGCGGTGCCGCTTGGGCCGATACGCCGGCCGATGCCGTGGCTAACGCCGATGTTGTCTTTACCATGGTGGGCTATCCCTCCGAGGTCGAGGAGCTCTACCTGGCGGGCGACGGCCTGCTCTCGTGCACTAAGCCCGGCGCGGTCCTGATCGACCTCACCACGAGCTCGCCCGAGCTGGCGCGCGACATTGCCGAGGCCGCCCAGGTTTCCGGTCGCATGGCGTTTGACTGCCCCGTCACCGGCGGCGAGTCGGGTGCTATCGCCGGCACGCTTACGGCTATCGTGGGCGCCACCGAGAACGACATCGCGCCGGTCCGCGACATCCTTGCCACCTTCGCGGCCAACATCTGCTGCTTCGATGGCGCCGGCAAGGGCCAGGCTGCCAAGCTCGCCAACCAGGTGTCGCTGGGCGCCTGCATGGTCGGCATGGCAGACGCCATGGCATTTGCCGAGCTGAGCGGCCTTGACCTGGAGAAGACCCGTCAGATGATCCTGGGCGGCACCGGCAAGTCCGGCGCTATGGAGAGCCTGGCGCCCAAGGCGCTCGACGGCGACTACAAGCCCGGCTTTATGGTCGAGCACTTCATTAAGGACCTGCGCTTGGCGCTCGCCTATGCCGACGACCGCGAGCTTGCGCTGCCCGGCGCCGACGTGGCCTTTACGCTCTACGACATGCTCGACGCCATCGGTGGTGCCAAGCTGGGCACCCAGGCCATCACGGTCCTCTATAAGGAGGAGGCCGACGCCATCGCCGCCGGTCTGGACTGGTCGCAGTATCGTCCCGAAGAGCACGGTGCTCACGAGGACGGCTGCGGTTGCGGCGAGCACGGCGACGACCATGAGTGCGGTTGCGGCCACCATCATGGCGATGACCACGAGTGCTGCGGCGGTCACGGCCATGATGACGGCCATGAGTGCTGCTGCGGCCACCATCACGGGGAGTAGCGCCCATGAGCTGGACGTTCGTGGTACTAGCGCTGGTGCTCTTTCTCTTTGCGATCTACATTGGCTTTTTGTGCGGCCAGTGGGCCTGCGAAAAGCGCGTGATCACCAAGCGCGACTACTGGATCGCCAATTTTGCAGGCGCGGCGGCAGTCGTCCTGCTGACCTGGGTGTTCTCGCTGTTCCCGCTGGTGCAGTTTGCGCCGATCGGCTGGCTCGGCGGCTTTATCGCCGGTCTTAAGATGAGCTTTGGCGAGTCCGTCGGTCCGTGGCGCAAGCACGACGAGGTCTTTAACGTCAACAAGGCTCATCGCGCCGCCGCCGACGCGGGCGACGCTGAGGAACGCCGCCGTGCGCGTCGCAATGGCGCGGCCGACCGACAGCTCATCTCGGTCACCGATGACAGCAAGGGTGCTGGCAAGCACGCTAAGAAATAGTAAGAAGAGGTAACTATGGCAGAAAACAAAGACGAACAGCTCACCGACGAGGAGCTGGCACAGCTTCAGCTGGCAGAGGAGAACGAGAACGCCGTCGACCGTCTGGTCAAGGAGCTCGGCTGCCCCACGCGCCGCATCCGCCAGTTTGCCGCCCGCGTGCTGTACCTGCTTGCCGAGCGCGATCCGCAGCGCGTCGTGCCCTGCGTGCCCGCGCTGATCGAGGCGCTCGACCGCCCCGAGGCGCAGACCCGCTGGGAGGCCCTCGATGCCCTGACGGCGCTCGCTACCACCTGCCCCGAGCAGCTGGGCGATGCCTTTGAGGGCGCCGAGACTGCGCTGTTCGACGAGATCTCCTCCACGCTGCGCTATGCCGCCTTCCGCCTGCTGTGCGTGTGGGGTGCCACGAGCGTCGAGCGTTCGCGCGAGGCTTGGCCCATCCTGGACGAGGCCATCCAGTGCTACCACGGCGACCTTGAGTATCGTGACATGCTCGGTTGCCTGTACGAGTTTTGCCAGGGCGAGATCGACGCCGAGGTTGCCGAGAAGCTCGCGCTGCGCCTTAAGTTCGACGCCGAGAACGGCAAGGGCAGCTATCTCAAGGCCCGTTCGAGCGAGATTTGCGAAATGCTTGTTAAACGTTTTGGCCTGGATCTCTCCAAAAAGAAGAAGCGTGCTAGCGTTAAACGTGCTAGCGTTAAAAAATCTGACGACGCCGAAGACGAGGAGTAACAGATTATGGCGCACGATGTAGTCCTGATTCCCGGTGACGGTATCGGTCCCGAGATTACGCAGGCCATGCGCCGCGTGGTCGAGGCCGCCGGTGTCCAGATCAATTGGAACGTCCAGGAGGCCGGTGCCGGCGTCATGGACGAGTTTGGCACGCCGCTGCCCCAGCACGTGCTCGATGCGGTCGCCGAGACCAAGGTTGCCATCAAGGGCCCCATCACTACGCCGGTCGGCACGGGTTTCCGCAGCGTCAACGTGGCCCTGCGCAAGCACTTCGACCTGTACGCCTGCGTGCGACCTTGCCTGTCGCAGCCGGGCGATGGCTCGCGCTTCCGCGATGTCGACCTGGTCATCGTGCGCGAGAACACCGAGGACCTCTACGCCGGCATCGAGTTCGATGAGGGCGCTGCCGAGGTCGAGGAGCTCTCGCAGCTCGTCGAGCGTTCGGGCCAGAAGACCTTCGCCGCGGATTCCGCGATCTCGATCAAGCCCATCTCTATCGCCAAGAGCCGCCGTATTGTGGAGTATGCCTTTGAGTATGCCCGCCGCTGCGGCCGCAAAAAGGTGACGGCCGTGCACAAGGCCAACATCATGAAGGCGACCGACGGCCTGTTCCTGCGCGTGGCGCGCGAGGTAGCCGCCAACTATCCCGATATCGAGTTCAACGACAAGATCGTCGACGCCACCTGCATGGGCCTGGTCCAGAACCCCAACGACTTCGATGTCCTGGTACTGCCCAACTTGTACGGCGACATCGTCAGCGACCTGTGCGCTGGGCTGGTGGGTGGCCTGGGTATGGCTCCGGGTTCCAACATCGGTGCCGACTGCGCCATCTTTGAGGCTACGCATGGCTCCGCGCCCGATATCGCCGGCCAGGATATCGCCAACCCCACGGCCGAGATCCTCTCTGCTGCGATGATGCTCGATCACCTGGGCGAGAACGATGCTGCCAATCGCATTCGTGCCGCCGTATCTGCCACGCTCGACGAGGGCGAGCAGGTTACCGGTGACGTGCGTCGTGCCCAGACCGGCTCCGTTGAGGGCGCTGTGGGCACGCAGGCCTTTGCCGATGCCGTTATCGCGCACCTGGTCTAAGGTATGCACGCTGCAAACGCCTAAATAGTACTTAAGTGTTTGCGTATAACCTAAGAATCAATACGCCCGGCGCCCTGCCGGGCGTATTCTATTGGGGACTATGTTTCCTAACAAGGAGTAACTGATATGGGTCTGATTCAAAAGAAGGACGAGAAGGACGAGATCGACGGCATCCAGATCATCGAGCGCGGCGAAGGCCCTGACGGTGATGAGGACGAGAAGATCGACCTGGTCGCCGGCACGTCTGCCGAACATATTGCCGCCGGCACGACCGCCGAGGAGGAAGACGCTCGCCTGGAGGCAAAGATCGCCGCGGACGCCGCCGACGAGAACCTCATGCCCCAGGAGCAGGACGAGGACGACGACTCCGACGTGGACGACCACGCTTGTAAGCACAAGAAGACGATGATTGCCGCCTTTGTGGTCGCCATCGTGATCGCTGCCGTGGTCGGCTTCTTTATCGGCAACGGTGGTTTTGGCGGCAAGGGCGTCGGCTCGGCGACCCTGACCGAGGACCAGCTCGATTCGACCGTGGCAAGCTATAGCTACAACGGCAAGAAGAGCGACATCACCGCGCGCGAGGCCATCGAGAGCCAGTACAGCCTCGACACCGTCAAGGACAACGACGGCAACTACACCGCTCCGTCTGCCGACGTAATCCTGTCCTACGTGCGCAACCAGATTCTGCTGGACGCTGCCGAGGACGAGGGCATTACCGTCTCTTCCAAGGAAATGAAGCAGTATGCCGAGGATTCCATCGGCACTTCGGACTACAAGACCATGGCCAAGCAGTATGGCGTGTCCAAGGATCAGGCCAAGCAGATCGTCCGCCAGTCCGCGACGCTGCAGAAGCTCTACAAGAAGAAGGTCGGCGATAGCTCCGCAAGCATGCCGACCGCCCCGACCGAGCCTGCTGATGGCAACGAGGAGACCGCGAGCAAGGACTACGCCGACTACATCATCAACCTTGCCGGCGACGAGTGGAATAGCGAAAAGGGCACCTGGAAGGACGCCGATAGCACCTACGCTAAGGCCTTCGCTGACGATGCCTTTACGGCCGATAGCGCTACCTATAAGCAGGCCATGACCGCCTATTACACCGCCTACCAGCAGTATTCCTCGCAGGCTTCGAGCGCCAGCTCCAAGTGGACCGAGTATGCTAACGGCCTCTACGCCAAGGCCAACATCAGCATCTACGGCCTGTTTGCGTAAAGAGTTGCACGGCTCATCGAGCATCTAGCCGATAGACAGCAAATAGCCCGCCAGTACGGAAGTCGTTCTGGCGGGCTATTTGCGTTTGAGAGCGTGATCGGCAGTTTAATTATGGCTATTCATCTTTAAGCCCAAAAAGGCTATCGGCTTCATCGTCGGATATATATTCCAGTACATCGCCTGGTTGGCAGTCGAGTGCCCGGCATATCGCATCAAGAGTTGAAAAGCGCACGGCAGAAACCTTGCCCGTCTTGATGCGCGACATATTGACCTGGGAGATGCCCACGCGTTCCGCAAGCTCTTTGGATGAGATCTTGCGTTCGGCAAGCATGCGGTCGAGCCGCAGAATAATCATGGATTCCCCCTAGAGCAACTCGTCATCTTGTTTTTGCAGGATATACCCGTAGCGGAAGATACTGGCAATCAGGCAAATTATCAGGCCTGCAAAGAGCATAGAGGGCTCGAATAACTGGCCGACGAACGCATCCGTAAAGCTGCCACCAAATCCTGAGAGTATCATTCCCGTGATTACGGCACCAAGAAGCCTCACGGCAACGCCGCCGATAAGGAATAAATGTCCTACTCGACGAAGTGTGTGGTTACATTCAAGGTCAAAGGGCCTGCCTTCCTTTTCAATGTTGAAGAAAAGCCTGCGCACGCTTAGCGCGATGGTAAGCGCAAGGCATGTCATCAAGAGGCTCCCTATGGCAGTGTGACCATCGTGTGCGACGAGCATAAGTGGGGCCTGCGCATCGGTACCGACGATAGCAAGGCACGGCCCTTCGCCGCCTTGAAGTTCTACGGATTGGAGACACGACCCTTGGGAGAGGCTAGGCAATACGAGTAGAAGGTCAATCGCAATGACTGCGAGAAGTCCCAGAGCGAGCGCGGTGGTAATGCAGATCGTGGCCCATTTGCAGATGCGAGCGAGCTTCCTCAGTTTGGCTACCGTCTGTTCGCGGCTGATGGTGTCATTCGATATAGACGCGTTTCGATGGACCATAACCCCTCCAATCGGCGTTTTGGATGATACTTGTATCATATCAGAATTAACGATAAACGATAAATAATTACGGATACTGAGTAAGTAATGATTGAAAACGATTAGCGTGAGCTATTGGCTCACTTATGGATGCGGGAGTTTGACGCGCGGGGGATAAGGACAAATGCCAAAATTTCCTTTGATCGCGCAAGCGCTCCACCGGGTTCCCCTAATTCATATGGGAAAACAGCTGCAAACGATTACAAGTAACCGGTGAACGGTCGAAAACTACCGTTCACCGATAATCTCAAAACTGGTTCTAACTGGTATTAAGTCAAAAAGACCAATTCACATATCTTCACAATGACCTGCAATTTTTCTACACGCTATTTTTAGCCGCCCTGCGTTGTTTAGACACCGGGAAAGATCCGTTCTTTTGCCAAAGCGTTTCGAAACGGTTTCAAAACCGCAGGTAGAAGTGTTAACGAGCGGTAAACGGTCGAAATATCACCGTGAGCGGTGCAAAAACGTTTTAGCGTATGAATCAACGAAAGCGACCTCTTCTGGGGTGATATAGTGACAACAACACGTCACGTGGTTACTACCAGTTTAGAAACCACTGGTCTTCAAAGAACGCTTTCTAAGAAGCTTTAAGGGCGAGCGCCCGCTGGCTTCCGAAAATCATCGGACTCAGATCGTACACACCTTCGGAAGGGAAATTTGAATGGTTGGCTTTATTCTTACCGGTCATGGACAGTTCGCACCCGGCCTTGCAAGCGCTATCGCTATGGTTGCCGGCGACCAGCCTGCTTTTACCGTCGTTCCTTTTGAGGGCGACCAGGCCGCATCCTACGGTGAGGATCTCCGCGCCGCCATTACCGCCATGCGCGAGGAGTGCGATGGCGTGCTCGTCTTTACCGACTTGCTCGGTGGTACCCCGTTCAACCAGTCGATGATGATTGCCCAGGATGTCGACAACGTCGAGGTTCTGACTGGCACCAACCTTCCCATGGTTATTGAGCTTCTGTTCCTCCGCGGCAATGCCACGCTCGCCGAGCTTGGCGAGCAGGCCGTGACCGTTGGCCAGACGGGCATCACCGCCCAGACGGTCGCATCCGTTGCCGGCTCCGAGGAAGAGGATATCTTCGGCGACGAGGACGGCATCTAATGGCCGATTTCGGAGCCAACGTCCTGAGCTCCTCGGTCGCCCTTTTAGGCCTGCTTGTCATCATGGGCTTGATTTACACCATCTGGTCGCAAATCAACATGAAGAAGAAGCAGAGGTACTTCAAGGAGCTGCACACCGAGCTCAAGCCGGGTCAGGAGGTTCTTTTCGCCGGCGGTATCTACGGAACCGTCAAAGGCATCGAAGGCGAGAAGGTCCAGATCAAAGTCCGATCCGGGGCCGTCGTAGATGTTTCGCGTTACGCGATTCAGGAGATCAAGTAACTGTCGTCAGCAAATATCGAAAGGAAGCTGATCAACATGGCAGAACCCAACATTCTTCTTACCCGCATCGATAACCGACTGGTTCATGGTCAGGTTGCAACCCAGTGGAACTCCACCCTGGGCTCCAACCTCATCCTCGTCGCCAACGACGACGTGGCGTCCAACACCATGCGCCAGAACCTCATGAAGATGGCCGCTCCCGCCGGCGTCGCTACGCGTTTCTTCTCCCTGCAGAAGACCATCGACGTCATTGGCAAGGCGAGCCCGCGCCAGAAGATCTTCATCGTGGCCGAAACACCGGAAGACGTGCTTACGCTCGTCAAGGGCGGTGTGCCTATAAAGAAGGTAAACATCGGCAACATGCACATGTCGGAAGGAAAGCGCCAAGTCGCCACCTCCGTCGCAGTTAACGACGAGGATGTCGCTGCGTTTAAAGAGCTGCAGGAATTGGGGGTGGAGTTGGAGATCAGGCGCGTTCCGAGCACGCCTGTTGAGGACACGAGCAAGCTCTTCTCGTAATCCTCGTGATCCACGTTGTCAGGAGTGAAACCCTGACGTTCTGTACGTGATATCCAAAGTGCGTACATACATTTTGAAAGGAGGAGCAAGATGGAATACTCGATCATCCAGATCGCTCTGGTCTTCGTTGTTACGTTCATCGCGGCAATCGACCAGTTTGACTTCCTCGAGTCTCTCTATCAGCCCATCGTCACCGGCGCCGTCATCGGTCTTATCCTTGGCGACCTCAACACCGGTCTTCTCGTGGGTGGTACCTATCAGCTCATGACGATCGGCAACATGCCGATCGGAGGCGCTCAGCCGCCTAACGCCGTCATCGGCGGCATCATGGCAGCCATT